>NZ_JBJGZH010000019.1:0-86543 GCF_054050415.1 Geodermatophilus sp. SYSU D01180
GCGTGGTGACCGGAGGTCACCACGCGCCTGCTCCCGGTTCCACCCTAGGCGGCGGGCTCGTCGTTGTCCGTCGTGCGCGCGATCGCCACGATCGACACGTCCTCGGGCAAGTTCATGAGCTTGACACCCATGGTGGCCCGGTCCTTGTTGTGGCGCACGCCGTTCACCGGCGTCCGGATCACGCCGCCACCGGAGGTGATGGCGTACAGCTCGTCGCCGAGCCGGACCGCCAGCGCCCCGACCAGGGCGCCCTTGCGCGCCTTCGGGTCCGCGGTGAGCACACCCTTCCCGCCGCGGCCCTGCGGCGGGTAGTTCTCGATGCCGGTCCGCTTGGCGAAGCCGCGCTCGGTGGCGACCAGGACGTCGACGCCCTCCTCGACGACCATCATCGACAGCAGCCGGTCACCGGGCGCCAGCGAGATGCCGCGCACGCCCTCGGTGGCCCGGCCCATCGGCCGCAGGGTGGCGTCGTCGGCCTTGAACCGGATCGACATCGCCGAGCGGGTGACCAGGAGCAGGTCCTGCTCCGGGTCGATGAGCGCCGCGCCGACCAGCTCGTCGCCCTCGCGCAGGTTGATCGCGATGACGCCGCCGCTGCGCGGGGAGTCGAAGTCCGACAGCCGGGTCTTCTTCACCTGCCCGTTGGCGGTGGCCAGCACCAGGTACGGCGCGACGCCGTAGTCCTTGATCTGCATGACCTGGGCGATCCGCTCGTCCGGCTGGAACGCCAGCAGGTTGGCCACGTGCTGGCCGCGGGCGGTGCGGTTGGCCTCGGGCAGCTCGTACGCCTTGGCCCGGTAGACCCGGCCCTTGGTCGTGAAGAACAGGATCCAGTCGTGGGTGGAGCCCACGAAGAAGTGGTCGACGATGTCGTCCTGCTTGAGCTGGGCGCCCATCACGCCCTTGCCGCCCCGCCGCTGCGACCGGTAGAGGTCGCTCTTGGTCCGCTTGGCGTAGCCGGTGCGGGTGATGGTGACGACGACCTCCTCCTCCGCGATGAGGTCCTCCATCGTCACGTCGCCGTCGTTGGCCACGAACTTGCTGCGGCGGTCGTCGCCGTACTTCTCGACGATCTCCTCGAGCTCGGAGCGGACCAGCTGCCGCTGCCGCTCCGGGGAGTCGAGGATCGCCTGCAGGTCGGCGATGCGGGCCTCGATCTCGGCCAGCTCGTCGAGGATCCGCTGCCGCTCCAGCGCCGCCAGCCGGCGCAGCTGCAGGTCGAGGATCGCGGTCGCCTGGACCTCGTCGACGTCGAGCAGCTGCATGAGGCCGGTGCGGGCGGCCTCGGCGGACTCGCTGTTGCGGATCAGCGCGATGACCGCGTCGAGCTGGTCGAGGGCCTTGGCGTAGCCGCGCAGGATGTGCGCGCGCTCCTCGGCCTTGCGCAGCCGGTAGCGGGTGCGCCGGACGATGACCTCGATCTGGTGGTTGACCCAGTTGCGGACCAGCTCGTCCAGGCGCAGCGTCCGCGGGACGCCGTCGACGATCGAGAGCATGTTGCAGCCGAAGGAGGTCTGCAGCTGCGTGTGCTTGTACAGGTTGTTCAGCACGACCTTGGCCACGGCGTCGCGGCGCAGGGTGATGACCAGCCGGCGGCCGACGCGGTCGCTGGACTCGTCGGCGATCTCGCTGATGCCCTGCAGCCGGCCGTCCTTGACCGCCTCGGCGATCGCCTCGGCCAGGTTGTCCGGGTTGACCTGGTAGGGCAGCTCGGTCACGACGAGCTGCACGCGGCCGCGGCTGTCCTCCTCGACCGTGACGACGGCGCGCATCTTCACCGAGCCGCGGCCGGTGCGGTACGCGTCCTCGATGCCCTCGCGCCCGACGATCAGGCCGTGGGTCGGGAAGTCGGGGCCCGGGATCGCCTTCATGCAGGCGTTCAGGGCCTCCTCCGGCTCCGCGTCCGGGTTGTCGAGCATCCAGTAGGCGGCCTCGGCGACCTCGCGCAGGTTGTGCGGCGGCATGTTGGTGGCCATGCCGACGGCGATCCCCGCCGAGCCGTTGATCAGCAGGTTGGGGATCCGCGAGGGCAGGACCAGCGGCTCCTGCGTGCGGCCGTCGTAGTTGGCCTGGAAGTCGACGGTCTCCTCGTCGATGCCGGCCAGCATCTCCATGGCCAGCGGCGTGAGGCGGCACTCGGTGTAGCGCATGGCGGCCGGCGGGTCGTTGCCCGGCGAGCCGAAGTTGCCCTGGCCGTCGATGAGCGGGTAGCGCATCGACCACGGCTGGGCGAGCCGCACGAGGGCGTCGTAGATCGCCGAGTCACCGTGCGGGTGGTAGTTGCCCATGACCTCGGCGACCGGCCGGGCGCACTTGACGTAGCCGCGGTCGGGGCGGAAGCCCTGGTCGTACATGGCGAAGAGGACGCGGCGGTGCACCGGCTTGAGGCCGTCCCGCACCTCCGGCAGCGCGCGGCCCACGATCACGCTCATCGCGTAGTCGATGTAGCTGCGCTGCATCTCCTGCTGCAGGTCGACCGGCTCGACGCGGTCGCGGGCAGGGGTCTCGGTCACTGGTCAGATCTCCACAGGTGAGTGCGCAGGAGTGGACGAACGCGCTGGTCAGGCGCCGTTTCCGGGACCGGGGGGCGGGCGTCGCACGCCGTTCCCCGGCCCCGGTGCGGCTAGACGTCCAGGAAGCGCACGTCCTTGGCGTTGCGGGTGATGAAGCTGCGGCGGGCCTCGACGTCCTCGCCCATGAGCACGCTGAACAGCTCGTCGGCCGTCGCGGCGTCCTCGAGGGTGACCTGGCCCAGGAGGCGGGTCTCCGGGTTCATCGTGGTCTCCCACAGCTCGCTGGCGTTCATCTCGCCGAGGCCCTTGTACCGCTGGATCATCTCCTCGCGGACCTTGCGGCCCTCCTCCTTGCCGGAGGCGAGCAGGGCGTCGCGCTCCCGGTCGGAGTAGGCGTACTCGTCACCCCACTTGCCGCCCCACTTGATCTTGTAGAGCGGCGGCCGGGCCAGGTAGACGTGTCCGGCCTCCACCAGCGGCCGCATGAAGCGGAACAGCAGGGTCAGCAGCAGGGTGCAGATGTGCTGGCCGTCGACGTCGGCGTCGGCCATCAGCACGATCTTGTGGTACCGGAGCTTCGACAGGTCGAACTCGTCGTGGATGCCGGTGCCGAAGGCGGTGATCATCGACTGGACCTCGGTGTTCTTGAGGACCCGGTCGATGCGCGCCTTCTCGACGTTGATGATCTTGCCGCGGATCGGCAGGATCGCCTGGAACATCGAGTCGCGGCCGGACTTGGCCGAGCCGCCGGCCGAGTCGCCCTCGACGATGTAGATCTCGGAGTTGCGCGGGTCGGTCGAGCGGCAGTCGGCGAGCTTGCCCGGCAGCGAGTTGTTGCTCAGCAGGTTCTTGCGGGCGAGCTTGCGGGCGTCCTGCGCGGCGCGGCGGGCGCGGGCGGCCGAGGCGGCCTTGGTGATGATGGTCTTGGCCTCGGTCGGGTTGGCCTCGAACCAGTGCGAGATCTGGTCGTTGCAGACCTTCTGCACGAAGCCCTTGACCTCGGTGTTGCCGAGCTTGGTCTTCGTCTGGCCCTCGAACTGCGGGTCGCCGATCTTGACCGAGACGATCGCGGCCAGGCCCTCGCGGATGTCCTCGCCGGTGAGCTTCTCGTCCTTCTCCTTGAGCAGCTTCTTGTCGACGGCGTAGCGGTTGACGATCGACGTCAGCGCCGCGCGGAAGCCCTCCTCGTGGGTGCCGCCCTCGTGCGTGTTGATGACGTTGGCGAAGGTGTAGACCGACTCGGAGTACGCGTCGGACCACTGCATCGCGACGTCGACCGACATGCGCATGTCGTTCTTGCCGGTGCCCTCGGCGCCGAAGCTGATGACCGAGCGGTGGATCGGCGTCCGCTTGGCGTTGATGTGACCGACGTAGTCGATCAGGCCACCCTCGTAGTGGTAGGTGACCTCGGTGGCCTCGAAGGCCTCCTGCTCGGCACCGGGCTGCAGGGCGGCCTCGGCCACCGACACCTCGTCGGCGACGCCGGTCTCGGCCTTGCCCTGGCCGGGCCGCTCGTCGCGCAGGACGATCTTCAGGCCCTTGTTGAGGAAGGCCATCTCCTGCAGCCGGCGGCTGATGGTGTCGAACGAGTAGGTCGTCGTCTCGAAGATGCCGCCGTCGGCCCAGAAGGTGATCTGGGTGCCCCGCTTGGAGGTCGGGCCGACCTCCTCGAGCGTGCCGGGCTTGGCGAACTCGTAGGCCTGGTGCCACTCGCGGCCGTCCCGCCAGATGCGGACGTCGAGCGCGGTGGACAGCGCGTTGACGACGGTGACGCCGACGCCGTGCAGACCGCCGGAGACGCCGTAGCTCTTGCCGTCGAACTTGCCGCCCGCGTGCAGGACGGTCATGACGACCTCGACGGTCGGCCGCTTCTCCACCGGGTGCACGTCCACGGGGATGCCGCGGCCGTTGTCCTCGACGCGGACGCCGCCGTCGGCCAGCAGGGTGACGCGGACGGTGTCGCAGAAGCCGGCCAGCGCCTCGTCCACGGCGTTGTCGACGACCTCCCACACCATGTGGTGGAGGCCGCGCTCACCTGTGGAGCCGATGTACATGCCGGGCCGCTTGCGGACCGCCTCAAGCCCCTCGAGGACGGTGATGGAGCTGCCGGAGTAGGAGTTCTCGGTCTTCGGTCGAGCGACCACGTGGGGCCCTTCTGTCGCGCTCCCGGCATGCGGGCATCTCTCCTCCGAGAGGGCCCCGGGGGCGCACAGCGCCGCTCAGCCGGATGCTGGGGATTCCTGTCCTCCATGTTACCGGGTCCACCGACAGAAACCGCGTCGCGCGGGCCCTCAGGCCGTCCCTGCGCCACTCGCGGCTCGCGACGTACCACCGGTGTTGCCCCCGGGGTCGACACGCCCGCCCTGGGGCCGCTGGGCCGGTCGACCGGACGCCGCCGTCCGCCGGCGACTCCCGGACTGGTCGACGTGGAGCCGGCAGCGCGCCCGCTCACCTGTCCGGTCACCGGTGCGACCGGCTACGTCGGCGGCCGGCTGGTCCCGGGACTGCTGGCATCGGGCTGCGGCGCGGCCGGCGCGACCCCGCCGACCTCGACGTCGGCGACGCGCTGGACCGGTGGCAGGTGGAGGAGCTCGACGAGGGGTCGCTGCTGCGGCTGCGCGCCGAGATGCGGGCGCCCGCCTTCGCCTGGCTCGAGTTCCACGTGGAACGTGCCGACGACGGCCGCACCCGGCCGCGGCAGAAGGCGACCTCCCACCCCTGCGGCCTGCTCGGGCAGCTCCACTGGTGGGGCGTCTCACCGTTCCACGGCGTCGTCTTCGGCAGCATGGTCCGCAACCTGTGCAGGGCCGCGGAGGCCCAGGGACGGCAGGGGCGCGACGGCGACGTCGCACGCGGCCTGAGGCACCGACCTCACCCTGCGGTGCCCGACCTCGCGCTGGGGGGTGAGGCGGGGTGAGGCCCGCGGCGCCTCCCCGGGCAGAGGGTCGGCCGGTCAGACCAGGAGCTGGGCCGAGGCGAGCTCGCGGTAGAGGGGGCTGGTCTCCACCAGCTCGGCGTGCGTGCCGCGGGCGACGACCCGGCCGCCGTCGAGGACGACGATCTGATCGCTGTCGAGCACGGTGGACAGCCGGTGGGCGACGACGAGCAGCGCCCGGTCGGCGGCCGCGGCGGCCAGCGTCTCGCGCAGCAGGTTCTCGTTGCGGGCGTCGAGGCTGGCGGTCGGCTCGTCGAGCAGCAGCAGCGCCGGGCGGGCCAGCAGCGAGCGCGCGATCGCCAGCCGCTGCCGCTCGCCGCCGGACAGCAGCACGCCCTCGTCGCCGACCGGCACGTCCAGCCCGCGGGCCGAGCGCTGCACCACGGCGGTCAGCCCGACGTCGGCGAGCACCGCCCACAGCTCGTCGTCGCCGGCGTGCGGCGCGGCCAGCAGCAGGTTCTCCCGCACCGTCCCGGCGAGGACCGGCGCCTCCTGCTCGACGTAGCCCAGCCGCGCGCGCAGCGCGGCCCGCGGCAGCTCGCGGACGTCGGTGCCGGCCCACCGGATCGTCCCGCCGGCCAGCGGGTAGAAGCCCTCGACCAGCGCGAGCACCGTCGACTTCCCCGCACCCGACGGCCCGACCAGCGCCACCCGGCTGCCGGCCGGCACGGTCAGCGACACCCCGCGCAGCACCTCGGTGCCGTCGGGGTAGGCGAACGAGACGTCGTCGAGCTCGAGCAGCGGGACGCCCGGCGCCGGCGCCCGCGGGGCGGTCGTCGCCCCGCCCACCTCGGCGACGGCGTCCCGCTCCGGCTCGAGGACCAGCACCTCCTGGATGCGCGCCAGCGCGCCGAGCCCGGTCTGCAGCTGGGTCCACGCCGAGACCGCCTGGCCCAGCGGCATGACCAGCAGGAACATGTAGAGGATGAACGCGACCAGGTCGGCGACGGCGATCGAGCCGGTGGCCACCCGGTACCCGCCGAGACCCAGGACGGCGAGGAACGCGCCCTGCACGGCGATCGACCCGGCCGGCGCGACCAGCGCCTGCACCCGCGCCACCGAGACCCCCGCCCGGTAGGCCCGCGCCGCGCTCTCCCCCACCCCGTCGACCTCCCGCGCGGTGGCGCCGCTGGCCCGGATGGTGCGCACCGCCGACAGCGCCCGCTCGACGGCCGCCGACATCGCGCCGACCTCCTCCTGGGCCCGCCGCGAGAGCCGGCGCACCCGCCGGCTGGTGCTCACCACCACGGCCATGCCGATCGCGACCGCGGCCAGCGTGACCAGCAGCAGCCAGACGTCGACCAGCGCCATGGCCACCAGTGCACCGATCCCGACCACCGCGGAGCCCGCCACCTCGACGACGCCGGAGGTGACGGTGGCGCGCAGCAGCGTGGTGTCGGCGCCCACCCGGGACATGAGGTCACCGGTGCGCCGCCGGTCGTACTCGGCCACCGGCAGCCGCAGCAGCCGGTCGGCCACCGTGCGCCGGGTGGTGAGGACGACGCCCTCCCCGGTGCGCTGCAGCAGGTAGGACTGCCCGGCGTCCAGCACCGCCCCGGCGACCAGGACCAGCACCAGCGCGGCGACGGCGGGCAGCAGCGGCCGGCCCGCGCCGACGGCGGCGATGACCCGCCCGGTGAGCGCCGGCTGGGCCAGCGCCGCGGCCGCGCCGACCAGCGACAGCCCGGCGGCCGCCAGCAGCGGCCGCCGGTGCGGGCGGAGCAGGGGCAGCAGGTCGCGCAGCCCCGCCGCCGGTGCGGCCGGGGGGCCGGCGGCGGCCTCGGCGGCGCTCAGGAGACGCCGGCCAGGGCGGCGACCATCGCGCCCAGCAGGCGGGCGTGGTGCTCGATCAGCTCGGGCCGCTGCCCGTCGGGGCGGACCGCGGCGAGGTGGCCGGCGGCCGTCCAGACCTCGTCACCGTCGTCGGAGGCCATCAGCAGCCCGCGCACGGCCGGGTCGCCGACGAGCCGGCGGACGGCCTCGCCGTCCTCGGCGGTGAGCAGCACCCACCGGGCGTCGAAGGCCTCGTCGCCGCTGGGCACGTGCAGCAGGCCGCCGGTGCGGTGCCGCCAGAACCGGGCCGGGGACAGCCGCAGGCCGGGCAGCGGCAGCAGCACCGGCGCCGCGGTGACCGCCCACTCGGGCACGGTGTGGCGCCGGTCCATGAAGACGACGTCGAAGGCGACCAGCTCCAGGGTGCCGGCGCGCCCGCGCATCACCCCGGCCGGCCGGTGGTCCTTCGTGGCGCGGACCGGGGCGGTCGCGACCAGCTCGGCGAGGACGGCGTCCTGGGGCGCGGTGCCGTCGGAGATCTCCCAGCCGTGCTGCAGCGCCCAGCCCTGCGCCCCGACGGTGTCGCCCTGGTAGCGGAACACCTGCTCGACGACGCCGGGCGTGCGCTGCCGCGGCGCGGGCGGCGCCCAGGAGACCACCGGCCCGGGGCGGGCCGGCTCGGGCTCCCGGTCACCGTCGCCGGGCCCGCCCTCGCCGAGGTGGGCCGGCTCCTGCCAGCCGTCCCGGTCGCGCGGGTCGTCGTCGCGGGGTCGGTCGTCGTGCGGGCTGCTCATCGGGGCACCGTCCTCATCCGTACGTGTCGCGGGGCCCCCGCCCGCGGACCGACCGCGGGCCCTTCTTCCAGCTGGGGGCCGTCGGACCGACAACGCGCAGCCGGGTCACCACGTCCCCGCCGACCTGGGCGCGCAGCTTGGCGAGGATCGTCGGGGCGAGCAGCCGCAGCTGGGTGGCCCAGGCGGTGGACTCCGCGACGACGAGCAGCTCGCCCTCGGTCAGCGTCTCCGGGCGGCAGTGCGCGGCGATGTCGGGCCCGACGATCGCGTCCCAGCGGCCGAACACCGCGCCGACCCGGGTCTGCTCCGACCAGTCCTGCGTGCTGACCAGCGAGTCGACCAGCCGGCCCAGCGGCTGCGGGTCGTCGTCGCCGGGGCGCGGGCCGGTCCACCGCCGCCGCGGGCCGGCCACCCGGCGGCGGGTGGGCGCCGGGCGGGCCGCCGACGCGGCGCGGGCCGCCTCCAGCGCCGCGCGGGCGATGTCGCTGGGCCGGGCCGGCCGCTCGTCAGCCACCGCGGACCTCCTCGCCGGTGCCGGCCGCCTCGACCAGCGTCGCCGTCCCCTCGCCCACCTCGACCCGGGCGCCGCGCAGCTCGCCGGGCACGTCGTCGAGGACGGCGGCCGTGATGAGCGTCTGCTCGGCGCCCCGGGCGACCTCGGCCAGCGCCGCCCGCCGACCGGCGTCCAGCGTGGCGAAGACGTCGTCGAGCACGAGGATCGGCTCCTCCCCGTCGGCGCGCAGCAGGCCGAAGCAGCCGAGCTTGAGCGCCAGCGCCAGCGACCAGGACTCGCCGTGGCTGGCGAAGCCCTTGGCCGGGGCCGGGCCCAGGTGCAGGACCAGGTCGTCGCGGTGCGGGCCGACCAGGGTCATCCCCCGGTCCACCTCGTCGCGGCGCCGCTCGGCGACCCGCTCGCGCAGCGCCGCCGACAGCTCGGCCGCCGACGGCGTCGCGGCGCCCTCGGCCAGCGGGGCGCCGTCGCCGGCCAGCGGGACGGTGCTCGCGTAGCCCAGGCCCGCGGCCGCCGCGCCCGCGCCGGCCACCGTGGCGTAGGCGCGGGCGACGTGCGGCGCGAGGTCGGCGACCAGCGCCAGGCGGGCGGCCAGGAGCTGCCCGCCGAGCTCGACGAGGTGGGCGTCCCAGACGTCGAGGGTGGCCAGCGCGTCGCCGCGGGCCATCCGCGCGGTCTTGAGCAGGGCGTTGCGCTGCTTGAGCACCCGCTCGTAGTCGCTGCGCACCCCGGCCAGCCGCGGCGTGCGGCTGACCAGCAGGTCGTCGAGGAACCGGCGCCGCTCGGCCGGGTCGCCGCGCACCAGCGCGAGGTCCTCGGGGGCGAACAGCACGCTCTTCACCAGCCCGAGGAGCTCGCGCGGGCGCGGCAGCGCGGCCCGGTTCACCCGCACCCGGTTGGCCCGGCCCGGGTTGACCTCCACCTCGACGAGCAGCTCGCGGTCCTCCCGGCGCAGCGCCGCCCGGACGACAGCCTGCCCCGCGCCGTGGCGCACCAGCGGCGCGTCGGCGGACACCCGGTGGCTGCTCATGGTCGCGAGGTAGCCGACCGCCTCGACGAGGTTGGTCTTGCCCTCGCCGTTGCGGCCGACGAACACCGTCGGGCCGGGCCGCAGCGCCAGGTCGACCTTCTCCCAGCTGCGGAAGTCGACCAGCTGGAGGTGCCGGACGTACACCTCAGCCCCGGCCCGGCGGTGAGGTGCTGGAACGGCCGCCCTTCAGGGGCCCGCGCCGAGCGTGCGAGGCGTGGGGGGAAGGGTGGTCCTTCTTCACGCGGGGCGCTCGACCTCCTGCGCCCTGACGGCGTGCACCGCGTGCCCACCGAACTGCTGGCGCAGCGCGGCGACCGCCTTCATCGTGGGCGAGTCGTCCTGCCGCGAGACGAACCGGGCGAACAGCGACGCCGCGATCGTCGGCATGGGGACCGCGTGGTCGATGGCCTCCTGGACCGTCCACCGGCCCTCCCCGGAGTCCTCGGCGTAGCCGCTGATCTTCTCCAGCTGCGGGTCCTCCTGCAGCGCGCGGACCAGCAGGTCCAGCAGCCAGGAGCGGATGACGGTGCCCTGGGTCCAGCTGGCGACGACGCCCGGCACGTCCTCGATCAGGTCGACGGCGGCCAGCAGCTCGTAGCCCTCGCCGTAGGCCTGCATCAGCGCGTACTCGATGCCGTTGTGGACCATCTTCGCGTAGTGACCCGCCCCCACCGGGCCGGCGTGCACGAAGCCCGCCCCGGGGATCTCCTCCCCCGACGCGTCGGTCGGCGACGGCGGCTTGAGCGCGTCGAACACCGGCTGCACCTTGGCGACGTCGTCCTTCGAGCCGCCGACCATCAGCGCGTAGCCGTTCTCCAGGCCCCAGACGCCGCCGGAGACGCCGGCGTCGACGTAGCCGACGCCCTTCTCGCCGAGCATCTCGGCGTGCACCTGGTCGTCGGTGAACCGGGAGTTCCCGCCGTCGACCACGACGTCGCCCGGCTCGAGCAGCTCACCGAGCTGGCGCACCGTCTCCCGGGTCGGCTCGCCGGCCGGGACCATCACCCACACCACGCGCGGCGCCGACAGCGCGCCGACGAGCGCCTCGAGGCTGTCGACGTCGCGCTTGTCCGGGTGGTGGTCGAAGCCGACCACCTCGTGACCGGCGCGGCGCAGCCGCTCGGCCATGTTGCCGCCCATCTTGCCCAGCCCGATCAGCCCCAGCTGCACGGCTCAGTCCTTCCCTCGCGGTCGTCATGGCACGGGCGCACGCGACGGTGCGGGTGCCCGCGGTGTGCGGTGCCCTCCCCGGCTGCCCGGGACACCTGGAACGCCGACGTCAGCCCGGCAGACGCACCGGCATGATCAGGTAGCGGTAGCTGCCGGGGCGCTCCACCGGGCGCTCGCCGCCGTCCTCGTCGTCGGTCGCCGGGTCCTCGACGCCGGAGAGCACCGCGGGCTTGAGCGGGCTGGTGAAGTCCATCCGCGCCCGGCCGGTGTGCACCGCGGCGAGCCCGTCGAGCAGGAACGTCGGGTTGAAGCCGATGGTCAGCGGGTCGCCCTCGAACTCGACGTCGCAGCGCTCCTCGGCCTGGCCCTCGTCGTCGCTGCCGCCGGCGCGGAGCGTGACCTGGCCGGGGGTGAACTCGCAGCGCAGCGGCGTGCCCCGCTCGGCGACCAGCGCGACGCGCTTGGCGGCGTCGGTGAACTGCACGACCGGCAGCGTGGCGTGCGCGGCCGACTCGCTCGGCATGATCGCGCGGTACTTGACGAACTCGGCGTCCAGCAGCCGGGTGGTGGTCTGCCGGTCCTTGCCGGACAGGCCGAGGATGCCCTCGCCGGACCCGCTGGAGGACAGCGAGACCAGGATCTCCGGGCCGCTGGTCAGCGTCCGGGCGGCGTCGGCGAGCGTGCGCGCCGGGACCAGCACCGCGGCCGAGAGGCCGGGGGTCTCCGGGCGCCAGGCGAACTCGCGCACGGCCAGCCGGTAGCGGTCGGTGGCGGCGAGGGTCACCCGGTCGTCGTCGATCTCCAGCCGGACGCCGGTGAGCATGGGCAGCGTGTCGTCACGCCCGGCGGCGACGGCGACCTGGCCGACCGCCTCGGCGAACACGTCGCTGTCGACCACGCCGGCCGACGACGGCATCGCCGGCAGCGACGGGTAGTCCTCCACCGGCAGCGTGGGCAGGCTGAACCGCGCGTTGCCGCAGGTGATGGCCAGCCGCGGGCCGTCGGCGCGGACGTCGACCGGCTGCGGCGGCAGCGCGCGGGTGATCTCGGCGAGCAGCCGGCCCGGCACCAGCACCCGGCCGCTCTCCCCTGCCTGCACGTCGACCTCCGCGCGCGCGGACACCTCGTAGTCGAAGCCGGAGACCGACAGCTGGCTGCCGTCGACCTCGAGCAGGATGCCGGCGAGGACCGGCACCGACGGCCGCGGCGGGAGGCTGCGCGCCGTCCACGCGACGGCATCCGCGAGCACCTCGCGTGTCACCCGGAACTCCATGACCGACCCACCCCAGCTCTGCACGGCCCACTGCTGTCGTCTGCGCACCCCGGTGCCCCGGCGTCCGTGCGGACCGGGAACGGGGCTCTGTGTCTGTTGCGTCGTTCATCGTGCCCGTCGGGGTGTGGATGGGGGAACCCGGGACCCGATCAGGTGGCCGCTCCTGCTCCCTGCCGCTGTCCCGCTGCGGCCCCGGAGCCCCTCCGGGCCGCAGCGTCCCCACCCCTACTGGGGTTCGAGAAAACCTCGATCTATCTCCCTCATCTCCGTCATCACCGGTGTGGAAGCTGGGGATCGAGGCCCTTCCCGCAGGTCAGCGCCATTGTCGACATGTTGGCTCGCTGTGGGGAACTCACGTGCCGCTGTTGTCGACACGTGGACATCTCGACGGCGGTGCACAGGCACCGCCGTCTCTCCACTCCCCGTCCCCGCTCCACCCCCGGTCTGTCCCCAGTCCGTGCCCAGGACCCCGGCGACCACGCCGGCCGGCGACGGGCGGAGGTGGGGACGACGGCCCTCCGGCGGCGCGAACGCGCAGGTCACCACGGCGGAACGTCGCTGCATGCACACACTGGGGAACCACCTGGGGACGACACCCGGTGCCACGGCTGCCGGGGCGGTCCGGTCACCCCGGGATCACGATCTCCCCAGGGTGTGCACATCCCTGGGGACAACTCGGCGGCATGTCGACACGGCGGAGGCCGGTGACCGCCCGGCAGCCGCGGGACGACGGGCGACGACCGGTCCCCGTCGCCGTCCCCCGGCTGTGGACAGCCGGCCCGGTGTCTCCACCGCGGGCCGGGACGACGACGGCCGCCGGGGCCCCACGTGGGGTCCCGGCGGCCGTCGGAGGGCCCGAGGGGCTACTGGCGGGCGCGGCTCTTGATGCGCGCGGTCAGCTCGGTGACCTGGGTGTAGGTCGCCCGGCGCTCGCTCATCAGGTTGGTGATCTTCTTGACCGCGTGCATGACCGTGGTGTGGTCCTTGCCGCCGAAGGAGGCGCCGATCCGCGGCAGGGACAGCTCGGTGAGCTCCCTGCACAGGTACATGGCGATCTGGCGGGCGTTGACCAGCGTGCGGCTGCGGTTGGAGCCCTGCAGCTCCTCCATCGTCACGGAGAAGTACTCCGCGGTCGCGGCCATGATGATCGCCGCGGTGATCTGCGGGCCCTGCTCGTCGCTGATGAGGTCCTTGAGCACCAGCTCGGCCAGCGGCAGGTCGACCTGCTGCTTGTTGAGGCTGGCGAAGGCGGTGACCCGGATCAGCGCGCCCTCGAGCTCGCGGATGTTGGTCTGCACCTTGCTGGCGATGAACTCCAGCACCGGGTCGGGCACCTGCAGCCGCTCGCCGTAGGCCTTCTTCCGCAGGATCGCGATGCGGGTCTCCAGGTCCGGCGCCTGGACGTCGGTGATCAGCCCCCACTCGAACCGCGTGCGCAGCCGGTCCTCGAGCGTCGTCAGCTTCTTCGGCGCCCGGTCGGAGGTGATGACGATCTGCTTGCTCGCGTTGTGGAGCGTGTTGAAGGTGTGGAAGAACTCCTCCTGCGTCCGCTCGGCGCGCTCCAGGAACTGGATGTCGTCGATGAGCAGGAAGTCGATGTCCCGGTAGCGGCGGCGGAAGTCCTCGGCCCGGCCGGAGTGCACCAGGTTGATGAACTCGTTGGTGAACTCCTCGGTGCTGACGTAGCGCACCCGCACGTTGGGGAACATCCGCGCCGCGTAGTGCCCGATCGCGTGCAGCAGGTGCGTCTTCCCCAGCCCGGAGTCGCCGTAGACGAACAGCGGGTTGTAGGCCCGCGCCGGGGCCTCGGCGACGGCGACCGCCGCGGCGTGGGCGAACCGGTTGCTGTTGCCGATGACGAAGCTGTCGAAGACGTACTTGGGGTTCAGCCCCGGGTCGAGGCCCGCCGGCGGACGGCGATCGCCGAACAGCGGCACCGCGGTGCCGGACGTGCGGCCGGGGGACCCGCCGCGCTGCGGCCCCGGCTCGTCGGCGCCGTCGGGTGCGGCGTCACCGAGGTCGAAGGGCAGCACCTCGGCGCCCTCCCCGACGCGCGGGCCGCGGCGGCGGCCGGTGCGCCCGCGGCTCGCGGGGCTCCAGTCGGTGCCGCCCCACTCCCCCACGCCGTCACCGGCGGGCGGCGCGACGTCGGCGGGGGACGGCGCCTCCCGGCGCGCGGCGTCCCGGCGGGCGGCGCCGGCCCGGCCGGCGTCGTAGGTCTCGAAGGGGCCGGCCTCGTACGGGGCCGGGTCGTAGGACGCCGGCTCGTAGGACGCCGGCTCGTAGGACGCGGGCTCGTAGGGGCCCGGCTCGAACGGCGCGGGCTCGAAGCCGCCGCGGTCGAGCGGGCGCGCGTCGCTGCGCACCCCGAAGGCGCTGCGGCCGTCGTCGGCCCGCTCGCGGTCCTCGTCGCTGGGGCCGGCGTCCACCGGCGTCCACGGCCGGCGGGTCGGCTGCTCCTCGGGCGCGGGCGCCGAGGCGGGGGCGTCCTCGAGCTGGATGGCCACGCCGATGTCCCGGCCGAGCTGCTCGGACAGCGCCTCGGCCAGCACCCGGCGCATCCGCGACTCGAGCACGGTCTGGGTGAACTCGTTGGGCGCGGCGAGCACGGCGGTGCCCCCGACCAGGCCCACCGGCCGGGTCAGGTTGAGCATCGCGTTCTGCTGCCGGGTGAGGCTGGTGGCCAGCCGCTCGCGGACCGAGTCCCAGACCTCCGCCAGGTCCACCGTGGCATCGGCCATGACCGTGTCCTCCCCTTGCAGTTCGTCCCCGCTGTCCGACCCCCGGCGCCACCAGGAGCCGGCGTCCCCGGTGCCGCGGCTGCCCGGGAAGTGGACATCCTGGACACCCGGGTTCCACACGAGTGTCCACAGGCTGTGCACGACCGGCGACATGGCGCCGTGTCGACCTGTGGATGTCAGGTCGCAGCGGTGTCGTCGCTGGTCGGGAGGGAGGTCGTGATACGGCTCGAGGCGGACTGCGGTCAGGTCGACCGGGTGGTCGGCCCCCGTGCCGGGCGGTCTGCCCGGACCGGAGCGACGGCGACGCTAACAGCCCCGTCCACAGCCCGGCAACGACGTCCGGGGACGCCTGGGACGTCCGGTGCGCGTGTCGTTCGGCGTGTCGTCCCCGGGTGGTCGGCGTGCCGACACCGACCGTCCGCCCGGAGGGTGCAGCCTGGCGGGTCGCCGTCGGCGAGCCGGTCCCGTGACGGGGACCGCGGGAACGGCGTCCTCGGGTACCGCCGTCCTCGGTTATGCTGGTCGGAGTCTGTGGACCGGGCCGCTGGCACCGGGATCCGCAGCGCCAGCCTCGCGGGGTCCCGCGGAGTGGCCCCGCCGCCCCTCCCGGAGCCCCGCCGCGTGCCTGCCCACCGGCCGGCCGCACCACCGATTGTCCTGCCGTAGGAGTACCCCGTGAGCAAGCGCACCTTCCAGCCGAACAACCGCCGCCGGTCCAAGACCCACGGCTTCCGGCTGCGGATGCGCACCCGCGCAGGCCGCGCGATCCTCGCCGGCCGCCGCCGCAAGGGTCGCGAGAAGCTCTCCGCCTGAGGTGCTGCCCGCGCAGGCCCGCCTGCGCCGGCGTCCGGAGTTCACCGCGGTCGTCCGGTCGGGCCGGCGTGCCGGTCGGCCGACCATGGTGCTCCACTACCTCCCCGTCCGACCCCCGGCCCGCACGGCCGGGGGTCTCGGCGTGCCCGGGGACGCGACGCCCGCCGGGCCCCGCGCCGGGTTCGTGGTCGGCAAGGCGGTCGGCAACTCCGTGGTCCGGCACCGCGTGACCCGGCAACTGCGCGCCGCCGTGCGCGAGGAGCTCGGCCGGCTGCCCGCCGGCGCCGACCTCGTGGTCCGGGCCCGCCCCGACGCCGCGACGGCGACCTCCGCGCAGCTGCGCCGCGACCTGGCCGCCGGCCTCGACCGGGTGCTCGCAGAGCGGTCCCGCCCGTCGACCGAGCGGACGCGGTCCTCGTGAGCACCCCCACGGCCCGGCGTCCCGGACCCGTGGCCCGCGCGCTGCTGGCCGCCGTGGGCTTCTACTCCCGCGCCATCAGCCCCGCGCTGCCCCCGCGCTGCCGCTTCGCCCCCACCTGCAGCGCCTACGCCGCCGAGGCGGTCGCCGTGCACGGCGCCGCCCGCGGGTCGTGGCTGGCGCTGCGGCGGCTGCTCAAGTGCGCCCCCTGGCACCCCGGCGGCTACGACCCGGTCCCCGCGCCGCGCGCGGGCCGGGCACGCCCCGGAACCGGCGGCGACGGCCGCACGTCGATGACAGCGGCACCCGCGGCGCCGGCCGCCGGCGTGCCCGCCGCCGACGGTGCCCGTCGCCCCGCCCCCGAGACCCCGCCGGCGTCCCGCCGGGCCCCGCAGGAGGAGTCCTCCGTTGCTTGACTGGCTCTACACCGCCATCGCCTTCGTCATGAAGACGTGGCACTCGGTGTTCTCGACGTTCCTCGACCCCGCCGCCGGCATCACCTGGGCGCTGTCGATCGTCTTCCTGGTCGTCACCGTGCGGCTCATCCTCTTCCCGCTGTTCGTCAAGCAGATCAAGAGCCAGCGGGCGATGCAGGAGATCCAGCCGGAGATCCAGAAGCTGCGCAAGCAGTACGGCGCGGACCGCCAGGGCTTCAGCCAGGCGATGATGGCGCTGCAGAAGGAGCGCGGGGTCAACCCGCTGGCCGGCTGCCTGCCGATCCTCCCGCAGATCCCGGTCTTCCTCGCGCTGTTCCACGTGCTGCGCCGGCTCCAGCCCGGTGCCCAGGGCCTGTACAGCTGGAGCGACGAGCTCACCGACCAGGCCGCCAAGGCGGAGCTGTTCGGGGTGGCGCCCATCTCGGCGTCGTTCAACATGACGGGGGCCAAGGCCGAGGCCATCCTCGCGCTGCCCGGCGTCACCCAGGCCGGCATCCGCACCGTCGCGCTGATCCTCATGGTGGTCATGTGCGTGACGACGTACGTCACGCAGAAGCAGATCATGAAGCGCTCCGGCCCGGTCGAGGGCCAGGCCGCGATGGTGCAGAAGCTGCTGCTCTACGGCATGCCGATCAGCCTCTTCGTCACCGGCTTCTTCTTCCCGATCGGCGTCCTCCTCTACTGGATGACCAACAACCTGTGGACGCTGGGCCAGCAGTTCTTCATCCTGCGCAAGATGCCCCCGCCCGGCAGCCCCGCCGCTCTGGCGAAGGCCGCGGCCGACAAGCCCGCGATCGACCCGAAGACGCTCGCCCCCAAGCCCGGCGCCAAGCCGGTGCGCGGCAAGGGCGGCCGGCCGGCGGGCGCCGGCGTCGAGCTGACCAAGGGCGGCGCTGACGGCGCCGCGGTGGACGGCACCCCGGCGGCCGGCGCCACCGGCACCGGCGGCACCGGCGGCACCGGTGGCAGCACGAACGGCACCGGCAGCGCGAACGGCACCGGTGGCGGCACGGCCGGCGGGGCGACCGCCGCGGGCGGGACCGCCCCCGGCGGCCGCTCCGGCGGGAACCGCACACCCCGGCCGGCGAACCGCGGCCCGCACGGCCGGCCCGCCGGCACCGGCGGCAAGCGCAAGCGCCGCTGACCCCCGGTCCGCGGCGACGGCGTCCCCCGACGCCGGTCGCCGCGGACCCGCCGGGAGGAGCAGCGACCCCGCGCCCTCCGGCCTCCGACCTCCGGGCCCGCCCCGGCTGCCGCACCGACTGGAGGTACCTCCGTGAGCGTCCCGAACCACACCGCACCGGCCGAGACCCCCGACCTGCCCGACGCCGACGACGACAGCACCGACGCCGTCCTCGAGCCCACCGACGAGGTCGCGCCCGCCCCCTCGGGGGACGGCCGCGCCGCCACCGGCACCGACCTGCTCGTCCGCGAGGGCGACGTCGCCGGGGACTACCTCGAGCGGCTGCTCGACATCCTCGACGTCGACGGGGACATCGACCTCGACGTGGAGGGCGACCGGGCCTCGGTCGCCATCGTCGGCGGCGACCTCGACGACCTCGTCGGCTCCGACGGCTCCGTCCTGGAGGCGCTGCAGGAGCTGACCCGGCTGGCCGTCGCCCAGGCCACCGGCGTCCGCAGCCGGCTGATGCTCGACATCGGCGGCTACCGGGCCCGGCGGCGCGCGGACCTCACCTCCATGGCCGCCGAGGCCGCCCGCCGGGTCGCCGGCACGGGGCAGCCCGAGCGGCTGGCGCCGATGAACCCCTTCGAGCGCAAGGTCGTCCACGACGTCGTCGCCGGCGTCTCCGGGGTGCGCAGCGAGTCCGAGGGCGAGGAGCCCAACCGCCGCGTCGTGGTCCTGCCGGAGCGGTGAGCGGCACTCCCGTCCCGTCCGCCCCACCCGCCCCGGAGGTCGCCGCCGCCGTCTTCGGGGCGGGGCTGCCCGGCGCCGAGCGCTACGTCGCCCGGCTCGCCTCCGACGGCGTCACCCGCGGGCTGATCGGCCCGCGGGAGGTCCCGCGGCTGTGGGAGCGGCACGTGCTCAACAGCGCAGCCGTCGCCGAGGCCGTGCCCGAGGGGGCCCGGGTGGTCGACGTCGGCAGCGGCGCCGGCCTCCCGGGGATCCCGCTCGCGCTGGCCCGGTCGGACCTGCGGATGACCCTGGTGGAGCCCATGGCCCGCCGGGTCGAGTTCCTCGAGGAGGTCGTCGAGGAACTCGGCGCCCCGTGGCGGGTGGTCCGCGGCCGCGCCGAGGAGCGCTCGGTGGCGACCGCGGTCGGCCCGGTCGACGTCGTCACCGCCCGGGCGGTCGCCGCGCTGCCCCGGCTGGTCGGCTGGAGCCGCGGCCTGCTGCGTCCCGGCGCCCAGCTGGTGGCCCTCGTCGGCGCCCGTGCGGTGGAGGAGCTGCCCGCGCTGCTCCCCGAGCTGGAGGCGGCGGGCATGCGCGACGTCCACGTCCGGGCTGTCGGCGCGGAGCTGGGGGACGCTGCCACTACCGTGGTGGTGATGACGCGGGGCCGACGGTGAGGCCCCGCGGGACGACGACGGCGTTCCACGTGGAACGCGTCCAGGTACCCGTCCCGTTCCACGTGAAACGGGTGGGCAGGGAGGACCCGCGATGACCGACCCGGGCCAGCGGCTGCGCACCAGCCTCGCGGCCGACACGGCGGCCCACTCCGGCGGGGACTTCGACAGTCCCATCGCGATGGAGGCGCTGCGGGCCACCCGGGTGCTGCACGCCGCCGACCAGGAGCCGTTCCCCGCACCCGGGCGGATCCGGGTCATCACCGTCGCCAACCAGAAGGGCGGCGTCGGGAAGACCACCTCGACGGTCAACCTGGGCGTCGCGCTGGCGCTCTACGGCCTGCGGGCGCTGGTCATCGACCTCGACCCGCAGGGCAACACCAGCACCGCCCTCGGCGTGGAGCACACCGTGGGGACGCCGTCGATCTACGACGCCCTCGTCGGGGACAGCTCGCTGGCCGACGTCGTCCACCCGACGACGGCGAGCCCGAACCTGCGCTGCGTCCCGGCGACGATCGACCTGGCCGGCGCGGAGATCGAGCTGGTCTCGGTCGTCGCCCGCGAGTACCGGCTGCGCCGGGCGATCGAGGGGTACATCCACGGCCTGCCCGAGGACCAGCGGCCGCACTACGTCCTCATCGACTGCCCGCCGTCGCTGGGCCTGCTGACGCTCAACGCGCTGGTGGCCGGCGACGAGGTGCTCATCCCCATCCAGTGCGAGTACTACGCGCTGGAGGGCCTGGGCCAGCTGCTCAACAACATCGAGCTGGTGCGCGCGCACCTCAACCCGGGGATCGCCGTCCGCACCATCCTGCTGACGATGTACGACGGCCGGACCAAGCTCGCCGACCAGGTCGCGGAGGAGGTCCGCAGCCACTTCGGGGACCTGGTGCTGGCGACGGTCATCCCGCGCAACGTCCGGGTGTCCGAGGCTCCGGGGTACGGGCAGTCCGTGCTCACCTACGACCCGGGATCGCGGGGCTCGACCAGCTACGTGGAGGCCGCGCGCGAGCTCGCCGATCGCGGCGTCGGCCTGGAGCCGATCGACGTCCGGCCGATGGGCCCCCCGCCGCCGCCTCCCGCGCCGGCGACCGCGCCGATGCCCGCCGTCCGCCCGGGCGGCGCCCGGCACGCCGACCCGGCGTTCGCCGGCACCGACGCCGCCGTCCTGCCCGTTCCCAGCTCCGTCGACGAGGAGACCCGATGAGCAAGCGTGGCGGCCTCGGCCGGGGTCTCGCGGCGCTGATCCCCACCGCCCCGCCGGTCGAGCAGCCGGCGCTGCCCGAGGCCGACGGCCCGGCTCCCGCCGCCCCCGAGGCGGCCGGGACGCCGGGGACGGGTGGGGCGCCGGCGCCGATCACCCTGCTGCCGCCGGCAGCGCAGGCGGCAGCCACGGTCGCCGCGCAGGCCGAGGCAGCCGTCGGCGTCCCGGGCGCGCAGCTGCGCGAGGTCGCCGTCGGCGACGTCGCCCCCAACCCGCGCCAGCCGCGGCAGGTCTTCGACGACGAGGCGCTCGAGGAACTCACCCACTCGGTGCGCGAGTTCGGCCTGCTGCAGCCGATCGTCGTGCGCGAGCGCACCGAGGGCGACGGCGGTGCCCCCTACGAGCTCATCATGGGCGAGCGCCGGCTCCGGGCGGCACGCGCGGCCGAGCTGGAGACGGTGCCGGCGATCGTCCGGGACACCGAGGACGACGCCCTCCTCCGCGACGCGCTGCTGGAGAACATCCACCGCGTCCAGCTCAACCCGCTGGAGGAGGCGGCGGCCTACCAGCAGCTGCTGGAGGAGTTCGGCGCCACCCACGAGGAGCTGGCGCAGCGGATCGGCCGCAGCCGCTCGCAGGTCACCAACACCATCCGGCTGCTCAAGCTGCCGGTGAAGGTCCAGACCCGGGTCGCCGCCGGCGTCATCTCCGCCGGGCACGCGCGGGCGCTGCTGGGCCTCGACGACGCCGAGGCGCAGGAGGCCCTGGCCGCCCGGATCGTCGCCGAGGGGCTGTCGGTGCGGGCCACCGAGGAGGCGGTCGCGCTCGCCGTGGCCGAGCAGCCGGCCTCCCGCCGCCGCGCCCGCCGGATCAGCGCGCCCGGTGTCGAGGACCTCGCCGGCCGGCTCTCCGACGTCTTCGAGACCAAGGTGAAGATCCAGATCGGCCGGGCCAAGGGCCGGATCGTCGTCGAGTTCGGCTCGGTCGACGACCTGCAGCGCATCATCGGCCAGATGGCGCCGGACCTGACCGGCCGCCGCGAGGAGCAGTAAGGACCCACAGTCACGACAGAGGCCGGTTCCGTCACGGACGGAACCGGCCTCTGTCGTGTGCCCCTGCGGGGGGCCTCGCTCAGCGGGAGCTCTGGGCCCGGCGGGTGAGCAGCCCGGAGAGGACCTCGCCGAGGTCGTGCCCGGCGGCCTCGACCGCCATGGGGAACATCGACGTCTCGGTCAGCCCCGGGGAGACGTTCACCTCGAGGAAGTGCACCTCGCCGTCGGGCGAGACGATCGCGTCGGTGCGGGACAGGTCCGCGAGGCCCAGCGCCCGGTGCACCCGCACCGCGACGTCGGCGGCATGGGCCGCGACGTCGGCGGACACGCGGGCCGGCGCGTGGTACTCGGTCAGCCCGGGCGTGTAGCGGGCGGTGTAGTCGAAGACGCCGGACTCCGGGACGATCTCCACCGCCGGCAGCGCCTGCGGCCCCTCCCCCAGGTCCACCACCGACAGGGCGAGCTCCACGCCGTCGACGAACCGCTCGACGAGGACGGTGTCGCCGTAGGCGAAGCAGCTGACCATCGCCGCGGGCAGGTCCTCGACGCGGGTGACCTTCTGCGCGCCCAGCGCCGAGCCGCCCGAGGCCGGCTTGACCATCAGCGGCAGCCCGAGCCGGGCGACGATGAGGTCGAGGACGGCGCCGGCACCCAGCTCGCGGAAGGTGCTGTGCGGCAGCGCCACCCAGTCCGGCGTCGTCACCCCGGCCGTGCGCACGACCGACTTGGCCGCGGCCTTGTCCCAGGCCAGCCGGCAGGCCGCGGCCGGGGAGCCGACGTAGGGGACGCCGGCCAGGTCGAGGACCGCGCGCAGGGCGCCGTCCTCGCCGGTGGCGCCGTGCAGGGCGATGAACACCGCGTCGGCGGGGGCGGCGGCCAGACCGGGCAGCAGCTCCGGGGGGGGGGGGGGGGGGGGGGGGGGGGGGGGGGGGGGGGGGGGGGGGGGGGCGCGTCGGGGGGGGGGGGGGGGGGTGGAGGCGGGGGGGGGGGGGGGGTGGGCCCCAGCGGGGGGCGCGGGGGGCCCCCCCCCCCCCCCCCCCCCCCCCCCCCCCCCCCCCCCCCCCCCCCCCCCCCCCCCCCCCCCCCCGGGCCAGCTCCTCCACCACCTGGGTGCCCGAGGACAGGCTGACCTCGCGCTCGAAGGTCAGGCCCCCGGCCAGGACGACGGCGCGCAGCGGGGTCTCCCCAGCCTCGGGGGCGGCCGGTGCGGCGGGGTCGGTCACGGGTTCGGTCACGTCAGTCCTCGATCCGGTCGCTGCTGGCGGGGCCGACGATCGTCTCGGCGGCACCGACGTCGGGCCGGCCGACGGCGCGGAAGGTGCCGGTGTCGACGGCGTCGAAGGTGGAGTGCAGGTCCAGCTCGGCCTCGATGACCCGGGCCAGCCGGCGCACGCCCTCGCGGATCTGGTCCGGCTCGGGGTAGCAGTAGGACAGCCGCATGTACTCGCGGCCCGACCCGTCGGCGTAGAACCCGATGCCGGGCACGTAGGCGACGTGCGCGCCCACCGCCCGCGGCTGCATCAGCTTGGCGTCCAGGCCGCTGGGGAGCTTCAGCCACACGTAGAAGCCGCCGTCGGGCCGGGTCCAGGTCGTGCCGGGCGGCATCAGGGCGTCGAGCGACTCCAGCGTGGCGTCGCGCCGCTCCCGGTACAGCTCGGTGAACAGCTTGATCTGCTCGCGCCAGGGCTGGGTGTCCAGGTAGCGGGCGACGGCGTACTGGGTGAGCGAGGGCGGGCAGAGCACCTGCGCCTCGGTGGCCAGCACCAGCTTCTCGCGGACGGCGAGCGGCGCGAGCACCCAGCCCACCCGCAGGCCCGGGGAGAAGGTCTTGGAGAACGAGCCCAGGTAGATGACCCGCTGCGCGTTGCGGGCCCGCAGCGCGCGCATCGGCTCGTGGTCGAACCCGAGCAGGCCGTAGGGGTTGTCCTCGATGACCAGCAGGTCGTACCGGTCGGCGATGTCGATGATCGCCTGGCGGCGCGGCTCCGACAGCGTCACGCCGGCCGGGTTGTGGAAGTTGGGCACCGTGTAGAGGAACTTGACCCGGTCGCCGTTGGCGCGGCACTCGAGCAGCGCCTGCTCCAGCGCCTCCGGGACCAGCCCGTCGTCGTCCATGGCGACGTGCTTCACCCGCGCCTCGGCGGCCTGGAAGACCCCGAGGGCGCCGACGTAGGACGGGCCCTCGGCGAGGATGACGTCGCCCGGGTCGCAGAAGACGCGGGTCACCAGGTCCAGGGCCTGCTGCGAGCCGACGGTCACCACGACCTCGCTGGGCGAGGCGTCGGTGATGCCCTCGAGCGCCATGACGTCGCAGATGCGCTCGCGCAGCCGCGGGTCGCCCTGGCCGGAGCCGTACTGCAGGGTCTGCGCGCCCATCCCGGTCACCAGCTCGCCGATCATCGAGCCGACGGCGTCCAGCGGGAGTGCGGTGACCGCGGGCATGCCGCCGGCCAGCGAGACCACCTCGGGCCGGCTGACGACGGAGAAGAGTGCCCGGATCTCCGAGCTCTTCATGCCGTGCGTGCGGGCTGCGTACCGGTCGGCCAGCGGGTCCAGCCGCGGGTGGCGGGGCACCACGTGCCCGTGCTGCTGCGGCGGCGTGCGGTGCGGCTGGCCGTGCGACGGCGGGAGAGAGGCCACGGACCGAGTGTAGGGAGGCCGCCGCGCGCGCCCGCCCGACACGGCGGGTGAGACGGACCCGTCACACCTGGGGCGCCAGGCGCCCCACTGGTCACAGGGGTGAGCCGCCCTGCGAGGCGTCCGGAGGAGTGGGGGCCGGAGGCTCCCGCGACGAGGGGCGGATCCGGCTCAACGCGCCCCGGGGACGGCTCCTGGCCGCGGTGTCACCCGGAGGATGACGATGTGCTCGGCAGGACGAACGTGCCGGTGGGCGGGTCGGCCTCCGCGGGCAGGAACAGCCGCTGGACGGCGGCCAGCACGGCCGAGGCCACGGTGCCGCGGAGCCGGGCGTCGAGCAGCAGCAGCCGGTCGACCGGGTGCGACAGGTAGCCGACGTCGAGCCGGACGGCGGGCATCCGGGTCATCCGCAGCAGGTCCCAGGTCTTGGGGTGCCCGCCGAGGTCGAGCATGCCGGTGCGGGCCACCACCTCGCGGCGGGCCAGGTCGGCGAAGCGCTCCCCCACCGTCGACGACGTCCCCGAGCCGGTGCCGTAGTAGTAGCTGGCCACCCCGCGGGCGTGCGGCGAGTCGTAGGCGTCCGTGTGCAGGGAGATGAACAGGTCGGCGCGGGCGTCGTTGGCGAACGCGGTCCGCTCGGCCGGCGTCGGGTTCTGCTCGCGGCCGCGGGTGAGGTAGACCGTGGCGCCGGCCGCGGCCAGCCGCCCCTCGATCCGGCTGGCGAGGTCGAGCACGAGGTCGGCCTCGGTGGTCTCGCCGGCGGCGAAGCCGGTGTCGTCGCCGCCGTGGCCGGGGTCGACGACGATGCGCCGGCCGATCAGGTGCGGCCCGCTCTCCACGAACTCGGCGCTCTGCCGCAGCAGCTGGGGGCGGCCGCCGGTCACCTTGCGGCCGAGCTGGCGCAGCGCCCGCAGGGTGGCGGGCCCGCAGGTGCCGTCGGCGGTCAGCCCGTAGTCGCGCTGGAAGGCCTGCAGGCCGGACTCGGTGTCGCGGCCGAAGATGCCGTCGGCGCGGCCGGCGTCGTAGCCGAGCTCGAGCAACCGCTCCTGCAGGTTGGTGACGTCGTCACCGCGCACCGGCCGCTCGGGGTCGTGGTGCAGCAGCCGGTCGCCCAGCGACCAGCGCGCCTCCGACAGCGCCCGCCAGGTCTCCTCGCCGACCCGGCCGTCCACCGACAGGCCGCGGACCTGCTGGAAGTGGCGGACGGCGAGCGCGGTGGCCTCGTCGTAGTCGCCGTCGGCGGGCCCGGCGCCGTCGGTGGGCTGGAGCAGGCCCAGGCTGCGCAGCGCGGCCTGTACGTCTGCGACGGCGGCTCCGTGGCTGCCCGGACCCAGCGGCTGCATGTCGCTCTCGCTACCCATCGTGCCCACGATTGTCGCCTCTGCGACGCCTCCCGGCCCAGCCGGGGGTCCCCGGCCGGCGCAACGGCGAGGGCCCGCCTGGGACGTTCCCAGACGGGCCCTCGGGAGCCGTGTGTCGGAGCCTGCGGCTCAGATGTAGTCGGCGAGGTCGGAGAGGATCGCGCCCTTCGGCTTGGCACCGATGATGCTCTTGACCGGCTTGCCGCCCTGGAACACGGTCATCGTCGGGATCGACATGACCTGGTAGTCGCGGGCGATCTGCGGGTTCTCGTCGATGTTGAGCTTGGCGATCGTCAGCTTCTCGCCGTGCTCCTTGGCGATCTCCTCGAGCACCGGGGCGACCATCTTGCACGGCCCGCACCACTCGGCCCAGAAGTCGACGAGGACGGGCTTGTCACTGCCCAGCACCTCGTTGGCGAAGGTCGCGTCGGTCACCGTCACGGTGTTGCCTGCCATGGTCGTTCTCCTCTGTCGCGGTCGAGGTCTGTCGGCCTCCGCGGGGAGTAACCCGCGGAGGGGGTGCGGTATGCCCGGGGTGGTGACGTGCTGGAACGGCCCCCTCGCAGGGTCCCGCTGCGAGCCTGCGAGCGGTGGGGGCGAGGGGGTGCTTCGTCAGCGCTCGTCGAAGGTCTCGGCCAGCCAGCGCTCGGCGTCGATGGCCGCCGCGGCGCCGGTGCCGGCCGAGGTGATCGCCTGCCGGTAGATGTGGTCGACCACGTCACCGCAGGCGAACACGCCGTCGAGGTTGGTGCGGGTGGTGGGGTGCTCCACCTGGACGTAGCCCTCGTCGTCGAGCTTGAGCTGCCCGGCGAACATCTCGCTGCGCGGGTCGTGGCCGATGGCCACGAACACGCCGCTGACCGGGAGCTCCTCGGTGCTGCCGGTGGCGACGTCGGTCAGCTGCACGCCGGAGACGGTCTGGTCACCGAGCACGTCGGTGACCTGCTTGCCCAGCGCCCAGCGGATCTTCCCGTTGTCCTGCGCGCGCTTCTGCATGATCTTCGAGGCGCGCAGCTCCTCGCGGCGGTGGACGACGGTCACCGTCTTGGCGAAGCGGGTGAGGAAGGTGGCCTCCTCCATCGCCGAGTCGCCGCCGCCGACCACGACGATGTCCTGGTCGCGGAAGAAGAAGCCGTCACAGGTGGCACAGGCGGAGACGCCGTGGCCGAGCAGGCGCTGCTCGTTGTCGAGGCCCAGGTACCGGTACTTGGAGCCGGTGGCGACGATGACCGCGTGCGCGAGGGTCACCTCGTCGCCGACCTTGACCACCTTGGGGGTGGCGGTGAGGTCGACCTCGGTGACGTCGCGGGCGACCAGCTCGGCGCCGAAGCGCTCGGCCTGCTGGCGCATGTCCATCATCAGCTGCGGGCCCTGGATGCCCTCGGCGAAGCCGGGGAAGTTCTCCACCTCGGTGGTGGTCATCAGGGCGCCGCCGAACTGGGAGCCCTCGAAGACGAGCGGGTGCAGGTTGGCCCGGGCGGCGTAGACGGCCGCCGTGTAACCGGCGGGACCCGATCCGATGATGACCAGGTCACGGACGCCGTCGTGCTCCGCGGGCGGGATCACGGGCGACTGGACCTCCGTGGTCGTCGCGGGGCCAGGGGTGGGCTGGGGGTCGGTCACGCGGGGCACAACGCCGCATCGTAGGGCGGGATTCCCGTGATCAGGGCGCTGACGTGCAGGTCACTCCCCCGTGGCGGGGGTGACGGCGACCTCGGCCAGGTCGCCGGCGAAGCCGTCCCCGGCGGGGACCAGGCCGGTCACCCACACCAGGACGTACTGCGCGGTCACCGGCTCGTCGAAGGCGAGGTCGGTGGTCCCGTCGACGCTGCCGGAGGTGGCGACGGCGAAGGAGTCGAGGTCGCCGTCGGGGGCCTCGCCGGTGCGGACCTCGACGTTGATGCCCGGGGTGGTCGTCGTCAGCGTGACGCCGCCGATCGCCTGGGCCGAGCCGAGGTCGTAGACGACGCCGACGCCGGGCTTGAGGTTGCCGAAGTCGGCCGAGCCCCGGTAGGTCAGCGTGGACCAGGTGGTGGCCGGGTCGCCGTCGTGGGTGGCCGGCACCTCGTCGGTGTTCTCCGGCTCGCCGTCGCCGAAGGGGTCGAAGACGGTGGCGTCGCGGATCGTCAGCGGCGTGCCGGCCTCCGGCGCGGGCGCGGCGCTGTCCTCGGCGGGCGCGCTGCTGGACGGGACCACGGGCGTGCCGGGCCGCTCGTCGACGTTCGTGGCGACCGAGAGCAGGTTGGTGCCCACCCACCAGGCGAGCAGCACGACGACGACCAGGGCGGCCAGCAGCAGGCCGACGACCATGAACCGGCGGCGGCCGGGCGAGCCCTCGGCGTCGTCCTCGTCCTCCTCGTCGACCGGCTCACCGACGACGTCGACGTCGTGGTGGTCCTCGGTCGGCACCGGCGGGAGGGAGCGGGCGGGACCGAGGGGGACCGGCGGGAGGGTGTCCGGGTCGAGCCGCTGGGGTCGCCCGGCGTCCTGCGCCGCGACCGTGGGGGCCTGCTCGGCGTCGCGGTGCTCGCGCAGGCGCCGGAGCCAGCCGCTGTCGCTCTCGTCGCGGCCGCGGACCGGCACGGCCGAGGACCGCGGGCGCTCGGCGAGCAGCGCGGCCATCGCCGCGGCGCTGGCCAGCCGGGCGCCGGGCTCGGTGGAGCGGGCGCGGCGGACGAGCGCGGCCAGGTCCGGCTGGGCGATGACCGGGGCGGCGGCGGGGACGCCGTCGGGCCCGGGGATGCCGGCCTGCCGGCCGGTGAGGCAGTACTCGAGCAGCGCGGCGAGGGCGGCGATGTCCTCCTGGACGGTGCCCGTGGCGGCGGGGACGGCGCGCAGGCCGACCAGCCCGTTGGGCCGCAGGACGACGGTCTCGGGGCTCAGGCCGCCGACGGCCAGGCCCACCCGGTGCGCCTCGGCGACGCCCTCGGCCAGCCGGCGCAGGACGGTGCGGGCCTCCCGCTCGCCCATCGGCCCGGACCGCAGCCGCTCGGCGAGGGTCTGCCCCTCGATCCACTCGTTGACGACGTAGGCCCCGCCGGTCTCGCCGCCGCTGCCCTCCGAGGCGTCGTAGACCATCGCCAGCGCGGGGGTGGCCAGGCCGCCGGCGGTGAGGGCGCGGGCGATCCAGGCGCGCGCCGGGGGGCCGCCGGGGACGTGCACGCGGATGGCGACGTCGCGGTTGAGGATGCGGTCCTTGGCGCGCCAGCAGTGGATGACGCCGGTCGAGGTGCGTTCCTCGGGGCCGACCTCGTCCAGCGGTCGGTACCGGTCGGGGAGGCCGGTGATCGTCGCCGTCATGGACGTGTCCGACCCCCTGTCCGCTCCCCCCGGCTGCGCGCTGCCCCGGGGACGCCGTCCGTGCCCGCCGGTCCGCGGCTCACCCGCGGCCCAGCCGCGCGCGGACGGCGGCGAGGGGCCCCCGGAGCTCCGGGACGCGGGCGAGCACGAACCCTGCGAGGGCCGTGACGCCGACGACCACGGTACCGATCAACAGGGTGCCGAGCGAGCCCGTCAGCGACGCGCCGAACGCGTCCTGGGTCACGCGGACGACGAGCCAGCCGACGCCGGCCGCCACCGCCGCGGCGAGTCCCATCCGCAGCACCGGGCCCAGCGCCCCGCCCCGCGCCACGCCCGGCTCGGCGCCGAGCTGCCGGCGCAGCGCGAGGTGCCCGAGCACCCAGCCGGCGACGTAGGTGAGGCTGGTGGCCAGCATCAGCCCGGCGACGACGTGCCCGGGCTCGACCAGCACCGGGACCAGCAGCAGCAGCGGCACGCGGACGAGGACCATGCCGACCTGGATCAGCGTCGGCGTCCGGGCGTCCTTCATGGCGTAGAAGACACGCAGCTGCAGGAGCGTGACGGCCATGGGCAGCAGCCCGAACGCGCCGACGGCCAGGGCCGCGCCGATCCCCTGCGCCTCGTCGACCGAGGTGTTGCCGCGGGCGAAGGCGACGGCGCCGAGCGCCGGGCCGACGACGGTGAGCGCGGCGGCCACCGGCAGCAGCCCGAGCGCGGACAGCCGCGTGCCGAGGGAGAGGTCCTGGACGACGCCGGGGACGTCGTTGCGCGCGGCGGCGCGGCTCATCCGTGGCACGAGGGCGGTGAGCAGCGCGACGCCGATGATCCCGTAGGGCATCTGGAACAGGAGGCTGGCGTAGGCGAACGCGCTCGAGCCCAGCCCGCCCTCGCGGGCGGCCGCGTTGGCCACGCGGGTGGCCACGACGACGCCGATCTGGCTGACCGCCACGTAGAGGACCACCCACAGGCCCAGCCCGCCGACCTCGCGCAGCCCGGTCTGCCGCAGGCTCCACCGGGGCCGCAGCGGCACGCCGGCCCGGTGCAGCAGCGGCACCAGCACCAGCGCCTGGACGGCGATGCCGAGCAGGGTGCCGCCGCCGAGCAGCCACACCTGGCCGGGGGTGATCGTCCGCGGCTCGAGGTCGCCGGGCCCGCTGGCCATCACGAACAGCACGCCGGTCGCGATGACGACGACGTTGTTGAGCACCGGCGCCCACGCCGGCGGCCCGAAGACCCCGCGCGAGTTGAGGATCGCCTGCGCCAGCGCGCCGATGCCGTAGAAGACGATCTCCACCAGCAGGATCCGGGCCAGCCAGTTGGCCAGCCGCACCTGGTCGGGGTCGTCCTCGATGCCGTACAGCGCGGTCAACGCCGGCGCGATGACGACGGCGACCACGGTGACCACCAGGAGCCCGGCGATCGCCACCGTGGACAGCCGCTGGGCGTAGGCGACGCCGCCGTCGCGGTCGCGCTCCTGCGCGTGCACCAGCAGCGGCACGATGACCGAGGTCAGGACGCCGCCGAGCAGCAGTTCGTAGACGATGTTGGGCAGCGTGTTGGCGGTGTTGTAGGCGTCGTTGACCAGCCCGACGCCCAGCGCGGCGGCCAGCACCACCGTGCGCAGCAGGCCGGTGACCCGGGAGACCAGCGTGGCCACCGCCATGGTCCCGGCGGCACGCAGGAGGCCGCGGCTGCCGCCGGGGGCGCCCTCCCGCTGCCGCGCCTCCTCCTCGGTCTCACCCTCGCGCTGCGGGACCGGGGGCAGGTGCAGGATCGGGATGACCTGCGTCTCGTCGGCCGGGATGAAGCGGCGCCGCACCGGCGGGGGCACCGGCGGCAGCGGCCGGGGCGCGGGCCGGACGACCGCGGGCTGGGGTGCCTCGGCGCCGGGGTCCGCCGGGCGCCGTCCGTTCGCCTGCGCCCCCGGCTGGTCCCCGGTGCGGGGGGCCCCGGGCGTCCGCGGCCGGGCCGGCGGGACCGGGGGCATGGCGCGGCGGGCCGCCGGGGTGCCCGGCAGTCCCGAGCCCGGCGGCGGGGCGACCGGGTAGGGCGGCGGGGGCAGCGGCCGGGACCGGTCGCCCGCCGCCCCCCGCTCCGGCGCCCCCGGGGACGCCGGAGCGGGGGGCGGGGAGGACACGGGCGGGGGCACCGGCGGCAGCGGGCGCGCCCCCGGCTCCCGGGCCGGTGCGTCCTCGTCGCTGCGGGGCCGGCCGGTCACACCGGGCTCCGGCTGGGCGGGAAGGCGGTCCCGGCGCCGTCGGGCAGCTCCTCCTCGGTCCGCCCGCGGCGGCGGAGGAAGAGGACCCCGCGGCGCAGGAACAGCAGCCCGAGCAGGACGGCGGCGCCGATGGTGATCGACAGCGAGATCGTCCCGTAGGCGGTGCTGCGCACCTGGATCGCGACGTCGTCGCCCAGCGGGCCGCCGTCGGGGGTGGTGAGGCTCGCGGTGACGGCGAAGCGGCCGGACTGGCGCACCTCGGTCGGGACCTCCAGCGTCGTGCGCTGCTCGGGGGCGAGCTCCTGCGCGTCGAGCTCGCCGATGGTCAGGCCGACGTTGTCGCGGGTGCGCGCCTCGACCAGCACCCGCACCGCGAAGGGCAGGTCGTTCTGCACGGTGAGGACCAGCGGCGCGTCGCTGGAGGCCAGGCTGTAGGTGCCGTCGGCGGGGGCGACCAGCGTCACCCGCTCGCGCAGCTCGGCCAGGGTGTCGCGCACGTCCCCGGCGGCGGCGGTGAAGCCGGCCGGGTCGTCCCGCCAGGCCGCCGAGGCGGCCCGGGCCAGCGCGGCGTCGTACCCGGCGAGGACGGTGGCGGGCTCCTCGACGACGGCGCCGGCGAGGTCGTCGCGCAGCGCGGTCGCGGCGACCAGCTCGGCGACGCCGGCGGGGTCGAGCACCGCCGCGCCGGCCTGGTCGACCGGCGTGCCGGCGTCGGCGACCGGGCCCGCGGACAGGTCGGTCAGCGATGCCGGGCGCAGCCCGGGCAGCGCGGTGTCGGTGATCATCGCGGCGACCGCCTCGGGGTCGGGGTCGACGTCGCGCGGCGGGGCGACCAGGACGCTCTGGCCTGCCGGGGCGGCGGGCGCCTGCTGCGAGACCAGCACCAGCTCGGCGAGGTAGCGCTGCTCGGCCACCCGCGGCCCGCCCTCGGCGGTGTCGGCCGTGCCGACGACGGAGGACAGCCCGGCGTCGGCCACCAGCGCCTCGACGGGGCCGTCGGTGCCGGGCACCGTGGTGCGGGCGGCCGCGCCGCCGCCGGGGATGCCGAGTGCGGCGTCGCCGTCGCTCAGCGCGCTGGAGGCGACCACCACCTGCTCGACGCCGCCCTCCCGGAGGGTCGTGAGCGTGTCCGGCCGCAGCGCCCCGCCGGCCGCCCAGGTCAGGTCGGTGCGCGGGGTGACCCCGAGGACGTCGGCCAGCAGCGCGGCCCCGGCCGGCCCGGGCGAGGCCTCGGAGACCACGCCCCCGCCGTCGGGGGTGTCGCCCTCGGCCCCGGGTGCGGCACCGGGCAGCGCGCGGGTCAGCGCGGGCTCCAGGCCCGCGGCCTGCAGCGCGTCGGCGTCGACGTCGCCGTAGGGCAGGGCGACCACCGGGTGGTCGGCGGCCACGGCGCGCAGCCGCTCCAGCCACGCGGCGGCGGCCTCGGTGCCGGTGCCGGCGTCCTCCTCGCCGCCGACGTCGTAGGGACCCTCGGCCATGAGCGAGAGCTCCTCGACCAGGGCGGGGTCCACGGCGAGGGCCACCGGGGCCAGGGGCGTGGCCGCGGGCGCGCCGGGGGCGGCGACGGCGGGCAGCCGCTCGACGACGGCCAGCGCGCGGTCGAGCCGGCCGCCGTCGGCGACCTCCTCGGCCAGGCCGTCGTCGACGAACCGGCCGGAGGCGTCGCGGTGACTGCGCTCGGCCAGGGGCCACAGCCAGGCGACGGCGGTGGCGGTGGCCGGCGGCGCGCTCTGCTGCACCACGTGGGTGCGGACCTCGCCCACCCGGCTCGCCTCGCCGTCGGCGGTGGTGCCGTTGACGTTGACCAGCAGGGGGTAGACGCCGTCGCGGTCCAGCGCCAGGTCGGCGGTGGTGACGGTGACGGTGAACGGCGCGGAGTCGCCGGGGGCGAGCGGGCCGGGCAGCGGCTGGAACGGCGTGGTGAACGCGGTGGCCGGGTCGGGGTCGGCGTCGGCGGCGAGCAGGTCGGCGCGGGTGGTGACGGCCTGGCCGCGCTGCAGCCGGACGCCGAGGTCGGTGACCGTCTCGGTGCCGTCGTTGGTCAGCGTGCCGCCCAGGGTGACGGTGCCGCCGGGGGCGACGGTGCGCGGGTCGAGCCGGGTGAGGTCGACGGTGACCGGCCGCTCGGGGTCGGTCACGGGCGCGGCCGGCGGGGCCGGCGCCGCGGCGGCGGGAGCCGCGTCCGGGACGAGGGCCGGGGCGGCGGCGAGCGGCAGGGCCAGCAGGGCCGCCGTCAGGACGCGGGTCACCGTCCTCCCGCGCCGGCCGGCCCCGGACCGGGGGGTGCTGTGCCGAGGATGGACGTCGCGGTCCGGGTCACGCACTGTCGGCGAGCAGCGCGGGCGCCCGCTCGACCAGCGCCCGCTCGTCGGCGTAGGCCAGCCGGTCGGACAGCTCGTCGAGGGGGACCCAGGCGACCTCGGTCACCTCGACGTCGGCGTCGGACAGGGCGCCTCCGATGGCGCGCAGCAGGAAGTGGTGCACGGTCTTGTGCACGCGGCGGCCCTCGGCGACGAACCAGAAGTCGATGATCCCGAGCGGGGCGAGCACCTCGCCGATGATCCCGGTCTCCTCGGCGACCTCCCGGACGGCGGTGTCCTCGGGGGTCTCGCCCTCCTCGATGTGGCCCTTCGGCAGCGACCACAGCAGCCGGCCGCGGCGGTCGGTGCGGCCGATCAGCGCGGCGCGCGGGCCGGAGATGCCGTCGTCGGCGACCACGAGGCCCCCGGCGGAGGTCTCGTCGACCCGCCGCAGGCGGCGGCCGGGACGCCCGCGTCCGCCGGTGCCTGCCATGCCAGGAGGGTAGCGCGAGCCGCCGCACTACCCTGGCTCGTCGTGTCCGGAGAGCGTCAGAGTCGTCCGGCCGCCGCGGACGTCCCGCCGGCGGTGCAGCAGACCGTGCGCGAGCTGGTCGACGTCTCGCCCGTGCTGGTCGAGCTGGGGGAACGCTTCGCCGCGGCCGGGTTCGAGGCCCACCTCGTGGGCGGGTCGGTGCGCGACGCCCTGCTGGCCGCCGGCAGCGGCGCGCCGACGCCGCCCGGCGACCTCGACGTCACCACCGACGCCCGGCCCGAGCAGGTGCTCGGGCTCCTGCGCGGCTGGGCGGGTTCCACGTGGAACCAGGGCATCGCCTTCGGCACCGTGGGCGCCGAGGTGCGGGGCACCCGGCTGGAGATCACCACCTTCCGCGCCGACCGCTACGACCGGGAGTCCCGCAACCCCGAGGTGGCGTGGGGCGACTCGCTGACCGACGACCTGGCCCGCCGCGACTTCACGGTCAACGCGATGGCGGTGTCCCTCGGCCCCGACCGCACGGTGACCGACCCGTTCGGCGGCCTCGGCGACCTGCTCGCCCGCCGGCTGCGCACCCCGGGCGCGGCGGCGGACTCCTTCGCCGACGACCCGCTGCGGATGCTGCGCGCGGTGCGCTTCGTCGCCCAGCTCGGTCTCACCCCGGACGACGACGTGGTCCGCGCGATGACCGGCATGTCCGGGGAGCTGGCGCGGATCACCCCGGAGCGGGTGCAGGCGGAGCTGTCCAAGACCCTGCTGCAGGACGCCCCCCGCGCGGCGCTGGAGCTGCTCGTCTCCACCGGCCTGGCCGACGTCGTGCTGCCCGAGCTGCCGGCGCTGCGCATGGAGATCGACGAGCACCACCAGCACAAGGACGTCTACTCCCACTCGCTGACCGTGCTCGACCAGGCGATCGCGCTGGAGAAGGCGGACCCGGACGCGGAGTCGCCGGACCTGGTGCTGCGGCTGGCGGCGCTGCTGCACGACATCGGCAAGCCCGCCACCCGCCGGCACGAGCCCCGCGGCCGGGTCTCCTTCCACCACCACGAGGTGGTCGGCGCGAAGCTGGTGCGCAAGCGGCTGACGGCGCTGCGCTACCCCAAGGACGTCGTCGAGGCGGTCGCCCGGCTCACCTTCCTGCACCTGCGGTTCCACGGCTACGGCCGCGGCGAGTGGACCGACTCCGCGGTGCGCCGCTACGTCACCGACGCCGGCGACCTGCTGTCCCGGCTGCACAAGCTCGTCCGCTCGGACTGCACCACCCGCAACCGGCGCCGGGCCGCCGCGCTCTCGGCCACCTACGACTCGCTCGAGCGGCGGATCGCCGAGCTGTCCGCCGCCGAGGACCTCGCGCGGGTGCGGCCCGACCTGGACGGCAACGCGATCATGGAGATCCTGGGCATCCCGCCGGGCCGCGAGGTCGGCGAGGCATGGACCTACCTCAAGGACCTCCGCCTGGAGCGCGGCCCGCTCGGGCCCGACGAGGCCGAGGCCGAGCTGCGCGCCTGGTGGGCCGCCCGCTCCTGAGCTCCCCCGCTCGGGTGGCCGCTCCGCCCGCGCCCCTCCCCGCACCCCGCGTCCGCCGGTAGGACGGACGGCCGGACCGCGGACGGGGGGCACGGGTGCACGGGGGAACGCAGGACGGGCGCGCCGTGCGCGCGCCGTGGCCCTCGGAGCTGCCGTCGGGTCCGTGGCCCCCGCCCCTGCCGCCCCCACCGGGCGTCCCGGCCTCGCCCACCGGACGCGTGCCGCGGTGGGTGCTGGACGGGCCGGCCGGCCGTCCCGCCGACCCGGCGCCGTGGCGCGCCCGGGAGGGCGGGCCGCCGCCCCCGCGCCGCCGCTCCCCCGCCGTCCGCGGGGTGCTGGCCGTCGTCCTGGTGCTCGCGCTGAGCCTCGGTGCGGCGGTGCTCGCCGGCCCGCGGCCGTGGCCGTGGGAGTCCTCCGCCGGCCTCTCCGCCGCCGGGGGCCCCGCGGCCCCGGTGGCGGACCGGCCCACGCCCGGCCGCGAGGCCGCGGACTCCCCGCTCGGCACGCCGCCGCCGGCCCCGGCCGGCGGCACCTTCGAGTTCGTCGAGCGCCAGGCCGACGGCGTCACGCCGGTCGCCTACGACCCGTGCCGCCCGGTCCACTGGGTCATGCGGCCCGACGGCGCGCCGCCGGGCGCCGCCGGGCTGGTCGAGGACGCGCTGACCCGGGTGTCGGCCGCCACCGGCCTGCGGTTCGTCTCCGACGGCACCACCGACGAGGGGTACACCGACGACCGGGCGGTGTTCCAGCCCGACCGCTACGGGGACCGCTGGGCGCCGGTCCTGGTCAGCTGGGCGACCCCGGAGGAGGTGCCGGGCCTCGGGGGCACGGTGGCGGGCCTGGGTGGCAGCCAGGCGGCCGCCGCGGCCGGCGGGCCGTGGGTGTTCGTCACCGGCGCGGTGACCATCGACGCCGGCTGGGCCGGCGGCGCCGCGGGGTCCCCCGAGGGGCGGGCCGCGCTGCGCGCCGTCCTCATGCACGAGTTCGGGCACGTCTTGGGCCTGGACCACGTCGACGACCCGGCCGAGCTGATGGCCCCGCGCAACGACGGCCAGGTGGACTTCGGCCCCGGCGACCTCGCCGGCCTGGCGCGGCTGGGCCGCGGCGCCTGCGAGCCGGACCTCTAGACCCGCGCCGGCGCCGCGCTGCGCTGCAGGAACGCCACGGCGGTCAGCCCGTAGACGGCGCCCACGGCGACCAGCACCGGCACCGAGACCCCCGAGGCCGGCAGCACCAGCGCCCCGGCCACGAGCGCGGCGACGTAGGTGACGTTGACCAGGGTGTCGTAGACGGAGAACACCCGCCCGCGGACGTCGTCGGCGAGCACCTCCTGCAGCGTCGTGTCGACGCACACCTTCACGCCCTGGGCGACGAAGCCGAGCACGAACCCGCCCGCCACGATCCCCGGCGGCGCGAAGGTCAGCCCGAGCAGCGGCTGCAGCACCCCGCCGGCGACCAGCAGCAGCGCCGTCCACCCGCGGCGGCCCAGCCGGCGCACCGCGGCCGGGGTGACCAGCGCGGCGAGCAGCGTGCCGACCGCCCCGGCGCCCACCACCTGCCCGAGGCCGACCAGCCCGCCGGGGAACAGCGGCCCGGACCCCTCCGCCAGCGGGCCGCGGTAGAGCAGCAGCGACACGAGCGTCAGCACGCCGTAGCAGACCCGGTGCCCGGAGATCGCCAGCAGCGCCGCCGTCGCCGGCGGGTGCGCGCGCACGTCCCGCACGCCGTCGGCCATGCCGCGCAGCACGTGCCGCGCGGACAGCCGGGCCGAGCGGGTGGCGCTGTCGGGACCGAGGTACGCCCGGGCGAAGCCCGCGACGACCGCCGCGGCCGCGAGGTAGGGCAGCGCCGCGGACAGCGTCACGGCCGCGTAGCCGGCGTCCCCGGCCGGGGCCAGCTGCAGCAGGCCGACCGCGGCCGCCCCGCCGACGACGGTCGCCACCGCGCCCGAGGTCGTCGAGAGCGCGTTCGCCGTCACCAGCACGCCGGCGTCGGCGGTGTGCGGCAGCCCCGCCGACAGCGCCGCCAGCACGAACCGGGTGACGGAGAAGACGGCGAGCCCGGCGACGGCGAGCGGCAGGCCGCCGGCCCCGGTCACCACGAGGGCCGCGACGACGGCGACCAGGCCCGCGCGCAGCACGTCGGCGTGCACCAGGACCTGCCGCCGGCTCCACCGGTCCAGCCAGACGCCGGCGAAGGGGCCCAGCACCGAGTACGGCAGGAGCAGCACCGCGAACCCGGCCGCGACGGCGAGCGGGTCGGTGGCCCGCTGCGGGTTGAACAGCACGCTCCCGGCGAGCGAGGCCTGGAAGACGCCGTCGCCGAACTGGGCCAGGAGCCGGGTGGCCAGCAGCCGGCGGAAGTCCTCCCGGCCGAGCAGGAGCCGCACGGTCGGAGCGGCCCGCGTCACCGGCTCACCCTACGGCGCGCGCTCGTCCTCCCCCCGGCCCCGGACTGTTGCACACTGGACGGGATGTCTCCGGTGCCCTCACCCGAACCCGAGTCCGGCCCACCCACCCGGCGGGCCACGGGCAGACGCCGTGCGCCGGTGCCGCGGCTGTCCACCGGAACCCTCGACGACGTCGTCCCCGGCTCGCTGCTCGTGGCCATGCCCGGGCTCACCGACCCGAACTTCGCCGGCACCGTGGTCTACGTGCTCGACCACAACGACAGCGGCACGCTCGGCGTCGTCCTCGGCCGGCCCAGCCAGGTCGAGATCCGCGACGTGCTGCCCGGCTGGTGCGACCTCGCCGTCGAGCCCGGCGTCTTCCACGTCGGCGGCCCGTGCGAGACCGACACCGCCCTGTGCCTGGCCAGCGCCCCCGGCGCGGCCGGTGAGGGCGAGGGGCTGCGGCGGGTGGCCGGTGACGTCTACCTCGTCGACCTCGACGCCGACCCCGGCGACCTCGAGAGCGGCCTGTCCGGCCTGCGGGTGTTCGCCGGCTACGCGGGCTGGTCCCCCGGCCAGCTGGCCGCCGAGGTGGCCGAGGGCGCCTGGGCCTGCGTGCCCGGCTCCCCGGGCGACGTGCTCAGCGAGCTGTCCGGACCGCAGCTGTGGCGCGCGGTCCTCGCCCGGCAGACCGGCCGGCTGGCCGTCCTGTCCACGGCACCGGCCGACCCCTCCGCGAACTGACACGCCGCGGGAGGGCGGTCCGGGGCGCGCGCCCCGGCGAGGTCTGGTAGGAATGACCCCGGAGGGGGCGGTCTGGGGAAGAGGCCGCCCCCTCTTTGCATGTCCGGGTGACCTCGCCCCGGTCTAGACGCCGACCGCCGCCGCGACCTCCGGGTGCGCCGCCGCGTCCACCGTCTGCCCGTCCTCCGGCAGGGCGATCGTCCGCGGCCCGTGGTCCGACAGCGTCACCGTGACCTCGGTGTCCTGCCCGGGCAGCGGGGTCACGTACTGCAGCAGCAGGCCGGTGGCGTCGTCCACGGTGACCGTCCAGCCGGCCTCCCCCGCGTACACCGTGGCCAGCCGGCGGTCGACCGAGCGCTGCCCCTCCCAGGTGTGCTCCCCGCCGAGGAAGGCGGCGGCGTCGTCGGCCTCGGGGGCGCCCAGGTTGAGCACCACGGCCACGAGGACGTCGGTCAGCGGCACCGCGTCGGGCCCGGTCGCCGGCGCGCGGCTGACGAACGGGACGTCGGGCCGGCCGGCGGCGGCGAGGGCGTCCGGCAGCCCGGGGACGTCGCCGAACCAGATCCGGTCGCGGGTGAAGAACAGCGTGCGGGTGTCGTCGGGGCGTCCGTCGCCGTAGGTGGTCACCGCCTGCGCCCGGCCGGCGGAGGCGGTGAAGTCGACCTCGCCGGTGAGGCGCAGCAGGCCGCCGTCGCCGAAGGGCGCGGCGACCTCGACGTCGGCGCCGCCCTCCTCCGAGTCCTGCGCCAGGAGGCCGGCGAGCACCTCGGCCTCCTCGGCGGTGACCGGGTCGCCGGGCTGCCGGTCGGCGGGGTCGTCCGAGCACCCGGCCAGCAGGACCGCCAGCAGGACCAGCGCGGACGCGAGCAGGCGGCGCGGCATGGCGGTCAGCGTAGGCAGCCCGGCGGCGCCGGTCCCCCGACAGGCCGCAGGCCCGCCCCCCGGTACGGGGGACGGGCCTGGTGACGTGCTGGAACGGCTACCTGCAGGGCCCCGCCCCGAGCTGGGGGCACCTCCCGCTTGCGGGGGACAGCGAGGGGTGGGGAGCAGGTAGGTCCTTCCTCAGCGCTCGACCTCGCCGCGGATGAAGGCCTCCACGGCGTCGCGGGCCTCGCTGTCGCTGTACTGCACCGGCGGGGACTTCATGAAGTACGACGACGCCGACAGGATCGGGCCGCCGATCCCGCGGTCCTTGGCGATCTTCGCGGCACGGACGGCGTCGATGATGATGCCGGCCGAGTTCGGGGAGTCCCAGACCTCGAGCTTGTACTCCAGGTTCAGCGGGACGTCGCCGAACGCGCGGCCCTCGAGGCGGACGTAGGCCCACTTGCGGTCCGACAGCCACGGCACGTGGTCCGACGGGCCGATGTGCACGTTGTCGGTGCCCATGTCGCGGTCGACCTGGCTGGTGACGGCCTGGGTCTTGGAGATCTTCTTGGACTCCAGGCGCTCGCGCTCGAGCATGTTCTTGAAGTCCATGTTGCCGCCGACGTTGAGCTGCATCGTGCGGTCGAGCTGCACGCCGCGGTCCTCGAACAGCTTGGCCAGCACCCGGTGGGTGATGGTCGCGCCGACCTGGCTCTTGATGTCGTCGCCGACGATCGGGACGCCGGCGGCGGTGAACTTGTCCGCCCACTCCTTGGTCCCCGCGATGAACACCGGCAGCGCGTTGACGAAGGCGACGCCGGCGTCGAGGGCGGCCTGCGCGTAGAACTCGGCGGCCTGCTGCGAGCCGACCGGCAGGTAGCAGACGAGGACGTCGGCGCCGGACTCCCGCAGCGCCGCGACGACGTCGACCGGCTCCTCGTCGGACTCCTCGATGGTGGCCCGGTAGTACTTGCCCAGGCCGTCGAGGGTGGTGCCGCGCTGCACGGTGACGCCCAGCGGCGGGACGTCGGTGATCTTGATGGTGTTGTTCTCGCTGGCGACGATGGCCTCGGAGAGGTCACGGCCGACCTTCTTGGCGTCGACGTCGAACGCCGCGACGAACTGCACGTCGGAGACGTGGTACTCGCCGAAGCGGACGTGCATGAGGCCCGGGACCGAGGTGGTCTCGTCGGCGTCGCGGTAGTAGTGCACCCCCTGAACCAGCGAGGCGGCGCAGTTGCCGACGCCCACGATGGCGACCTTGACAGCTCCCATGGGTTTCCCTTCTCCCTGGACCGGGTGGTCCGTGTCGCGGGACCGTTCCGGTCCTGGCGGTGGCTGCCGGTCGAGCTGGACAGCCGTGGTGCCTGTTGTGCGGTGTCGGTGGGGTGCGGTCCCGCCCGGGGGCGACCTCACCCCTCGCTGGGCGGCGGGCGCTCACCGCCGGGCCCCGGCTCGGGCCGGCGCCGCTCGCTGTCGATGAGCTCCGACAGCCAGCGCACCTCCCGGTCGACCGAGTCCAGGCCGTGGCGCTGCAGTTCCAGCGTGTAGCGGTCGAGCCGTTCGCGGGTCCGCGCCAGTGAGGACCGCAGGCCGTCCCGCTGCCGTTCGACCGTGCGGCGGCGCCCCTCGAGGATGCGCAGCCGCACGTCGGCGGCGGTGTGCCGGAAGAAGGCGAGGTGGACGCCGAAGAGCCTGCCGTCGTCGTACGCCTCGGGGCCGGCCTGGCTGACCAGCTCCGCGAAGCGCTCCTTGCCCTCCGCGGTGATCGTGTAGACCACCTTCCCGCGCCGGCCGGTGAGCGGCGGTGCGTCGGCCGGGAGCGGCGCGCGCCGGTCGGACTCGTCGGTGGTGACGAGCCCGGCAGCGTGCAACCGCTTCAGCGCGGGATACAGCGAGCCGTAGGAGATGCTGCGCAGGCCCCCCAGCACCTCCGCGAGCCGTTTCCGCAGCTCGTAGCCGTGCATCGGGGACTGCTGCAGCAGTCCGAGGATGGCGAACTCGAGCATCTCGCCCCCCGTCGGCCCCTGCCGTTCGATGTATCGAGACGATACATCGGGAGGTGAGCCGATCGGCAACCCGAGACCCTTCCCCGATCGGGCGGGGCGCGCACACACGGTCACGACGGGCCCGGGCGCCGGCGGACCTGCGTACATTGACGGCCGTGCCCGGACGTCGCTCCGTCGTCGACTACTCGCTGCAGAGGCGGGCCGTCCTGGCGGACGTGCACGCCGGCCGCACCGGGCTGTTCGAGGTCTGCGACGCCAGCCCCTACCTCACCCGTGCCGCCCGGTACCACGGGGAGCAGACCGACGACCCGTGCCCGGTCTGCCGCCGCGAGCGCCTGACGTTGGTCAACTACGTCTACGGTGAGGGGCTGGGCCACGTGTCCGGGCAGGCGAAGACCGAGGCGGAGCTCGCCCGGATGGACGCCATGCAGGAGGAGTTCTCCGTGTACACCGTCGAGGTGTGCCGCGGGTGCGGGTGGAACCACCTGGACTGCTCCTACGTGCTCGGGACCGAGCCCGAGCCGGGGCGGCAGCCGCGCCGGCGCCGCCGCGCTGCCACGGACTAGGACCGCCGGTCGCACGGTTGCACACCGGCGGACCCGTCCGTCACACCCGTCCCGGGAGGACGGCGCGCCTGCGCGTCCTCCCCGGTCACCACAGGTAACGACGCCACGCTGGGCCGGACCCGATCCGCCCACCGACACCCGAGGAGGGGCTGCCTGGTGCCTCCCCACGACGAGACCACGCCGGTCGGGCCGTCCGGCGGCCCGCCGCGGCGCCCGCCGGCCGCCCGTGCGACCGGCGGCTCCGGAAGCGCCGGCCGCGGCCGCACGTCGGCCGCGCGGTCAGGGGGCTCCGGCGGCTCGCGTCCCGGCGGCTCCCGGCCCACCGGCTCGCGTCCCGCGGGCGGCAAGCCCAACGGCAAGAAGGCGCGCACGAAGAAGCAGCGGCGCCGCCGCCGGCTGAAGGTGGCGCTGGGCACCCTGCTCGGCCTGCTGGTGCTGCTCGGCGTCTTCGTCGGCGTCGTCTACGCCACCACCGAGGTGCCCGACCCGAGCTCGGTGCAGCGGTCGCAGACGACGGTCGTGTACTACGCCGACGGCACCACCGAGATGGCCCGCCTCGGCGACACCAACCGGCGGGACGTCACGCTCGACCAGGTCTCGGAGGCGGCGCGCAACGCGGTGCTCGCCGCGGAGAACCGGAACTTCTACTCCGACCCGGGCATCTCCTTCACCGGCATCGTCCGGGCGGCGTGGAACAACCTCACCGGCGGCTCCACGCAGGGCGGCTCGACCATCACGCAGCAGTACGTGAAGAACGCCATCCTGCAGAACTCCGACCAGACGTTCAGCCGCAAGTTCCAGGAGCTGTTCCTGGCGATCAAGCTGGACAACAACTACTCGAAGGACGAGATCCTCGAGAACTACCTCAACACCATCTACTTCGGCCGCGGCGCCTACGGCATCGAGGCGGCGGCCAACACCTTCTTCGGCGTCCCGGCCGCCCAGCTGACCCCGCAGCAGGGCGCGGTGCTCGCCGTCCAGATCCGCAGCCCCAGCTCCTACGACCCGGAGTCCAACCCGGAGGGCGCGCAGGACCGCTGGGGCCTGGTCCTCGACGCGATGGTCGACGAGGGCTGGATCACCCAGGCCGACCGCGACGCGTCGGTCTACCCGCCGGTGCTGCCCAGGCCGCAGTCCTCGGCCCTGGGCACCCCGACCGGCCCCGAGGGCCTGGTCGTGTCGCAGGCCATCTCCGAGCTGGAGGCGCGCGGCTACACCGAGGAGCAGATCCAGGCCGGTGGCCTGCGGATCACCACGACCGTCGACAAGGCCACCCAGGACGCCGCGCTCGCCGCGGTGAACGAGGTCATGGACGGCGAGCCGCGGGAGACGCTGCGCCAGGCGCTGGTCGCCGTCGACCCGCGGACCGGCGGGGTGCGCGCCTACTACGGCGGGGACATCGGCGCCGGTGACGGCGCTGTCGACTACGCGCAGGCCCGCCGCCAGCCCGGCTCGTCGATGAAGCCCTACGTGCTGGCCACCGCGCTCGACCAGGGCATCAGCGTCACCTCGCGCCGGGACGGCAGCTCGCCGCAGGAGTTCCCCGACCGCGAGGCCCCGGTGCGCAACTCCGGCGGCGCCTCGTGCCCGGCCTGCACCCTGGTCGAGGCGATGACCCGCTCGCTGAACACGACCTTCTACGGGCTGGCCTACGAGGTGGGCCCGGAGAACGTCCGCGAGACGGCGCTGGCCGCGACCGGCATGCCCGAGACCTGGCCGGCCACCGGCTCCCTGCTCGACGACAAGACGACGCTGGCCGCCCCCGACTCCGGGGTCACCGGCTCCTCGATCGGCATCGGCGAGTACGAGATGCGCCCGATCGACCAGGCCGTCGGCTTCGCCACCTTCGCCAGCGGCGGCGTGCGGCACGACGCGTTCTTCGTCAGCCGGGTCACCGACAGCGAGGGCACCGTCCTGCTGGAGAACGGCGCCCCGGCCGGTGAGCGGGTCATGAGCGAGGACGTCGCGAACGACACCACCTTCGCGCTCGAGGGCGTCGCCCAGTACTCGCGCCGGGCGCTCGACGACGGCCGCGAGGTGGCGTCCAAGACCGGCACCCAGGGCATCGACGCCGACGACAACTCCGACGCCTGGATGGTCGGCTACACGCCCTCGCTGTCGACGGCGGTGTGGATGGGCACCGACGGCTACCTGCCGATCCGCAACAGCGACGAGGCGATCATCTACGGCTCCGGCCTCCCGGGCGCCATCTGGCAGGAGTTCATGAACACGGTGCTCGCCGGCACCCCGGAGGAGGACCTGCCGAACCGGCCGGTCATCCGCGGGGACACCGGCGAGGGCGTGCCGGCGCCGGAGACCCAGGCGGCCCCGACGACGCAGTCCGCCCCGACGACGCAGTCCGCGCCGCCCACGCAGGCGACGCCGACCACCCCGGCCACGCCGACGGAGACCACCCCGCCGGGCGACGGGACGTCCGAGGAGGACCCGAACGACCCGACGGTGCCCACGGTGCCGACGCCGCCGTCGTCGCCGGTCACCCCTCCCCCGGCGGGCGGCCAGCCGACCGGCCCGCCGACGCAACCCGGTCAGCCGGCACCGACCACCGCCACCCAGCCGCAGCTGACCGGCTGACCCGCCCGGCAGACTGACCGGGTGAGCTCCTCCCCCACGGGCCCGTCCGCCCCGGCCGACCAGCCGGCGGACGGGCCCGCGGCGTCCCCGGCCCCGGCACCGGCGTCCCCGGGGCGTCCGGACCGGGTGGTGCCCACCTGGTCGGACCCGGTCGCCGCGCAGGCGGGTGAGGCGGTGGGGGGGCCGTGGGGGCGGCACGCGGTCACCGGCCGGGCGCTGTTCTGGACGCCGCTGCGGATCTGCCTGCTGTACGCCACCGTGGTGCTGGCGGGCGCGTGGCTGAAGCAGGCGCCCTGCGCCGACGGCAACTGGGCCGGGTCGGTGCAGTACACCCACTTCTGCTACTCCGACACCGTCCCGCTGTTCACGCTGCACGGCCTGGACGCCGCCGCGGTCCCCTACCTCGACTCGGCCGTCGAGTACCCGGTGCTCACCGGCGCCTTCGCGGCGCTGGCCGCGCTGCTCGGCCGGGCCTACGGCGACCTCGCGACGGCGGCCGGCCTGCTGCCGCAGGTGCCGCCCGTGCAGGCCTACTACGTGGCGACCTGCCTGCTCCTGACGCTGTGCGCGTTCCTCCTCGTCCGGGAGGTGCTGGCGCTGGCCGGGCACCGGCCGTGGGACGCCGCGATGGTCGGGCTGTCCCCGCTGCTGTTCGTGCACGCGTTCACCAACTGGGACCTGTTCGCCGTCGCGCTGGCCACCGGCGGGCTGTGGGCGTGGGCGCGCAACCGGCCGGTGCTCGCCGGCGTGCTGATCGGCCTCGGCGTCGCCGCGAAGTTCTACCCGCTGCTGCTGCTCGGGGCGCTGTTCCTGCTGTGCCTGCGGGCCGGGCGCCTGGGCGAGTGGCTGCGCGCCGCCGTCGCCGCCGCGGCCGCCTGGCTCGCCGTCGACCTGCCGGTGGCGCTGCTCGCGCCGGAGAACTGGTCGCTGTTCTTCCGGCTCAACACCGCCCGCCCGGCCGACCCGGACAGCATCTGGAACGTCCTCATCACCGCCTCCGACGGGCGGTTCCTCGACGGCCCGCTGCCCGAGGGGACGCCGCCGGTGCTGCTCAACACCGTGGTCGCGGGCTGCGTGCTGCTGGTCTTCGCCGGCCTGGGCTGGCTGGTGCTGCGCGCCCCGGTGCGGCCGCGCGTGGCCCAGGTCGCCTTCCTGCTGGTCGCGGCGTTCCTGCTGGTCACCAAGGTGTGGAGCCCGCAGTACTCGCTGTGGCTGCTGCCGCTGGCGGTCCTGGCCCGGCCGCGCTGGCGCTCGCTGCTGCTCTGGCAGGCCGCCGAGGCGGTGCTGTGGGTGGTGCGGATGCTCTGGTACCTCGGCACCGAGGACCGCGGCGTCGGCGTCGACTGGTTCTTCCTCGCCGTGACCGCGCGCGACCTCGCCGTCGTCGTGCTCATGGGCCTGGTGGTGCGCGACGTGCTGCACCCCGACGGCGACGTCGCCCGCACCAGCTGGCCCGGCGTCGACGACCCGGCCGGCGGCCCGCTGGACGGCGCCCCCGACCGGCTCACCCTGCGCCGGCGGGTGCCCGCCTAGCCGCGCAGCGCCGCGCGGACGAGCGCGACCTCCTCCGCGTGCGCGGCGGCGTCCCCGGGCGTCTCCAGGACGACGGGGCAGTCCGCGGCCCGCGCGACCTCGAGCAGCAGCTCCAGCGGGATCTCCCCGTCGGTCAGCGGCGCGTGCCGGTCGCGGCCGGAGCCGTGCGGGTCGCGGCTGTTGTTGAGGTGCACGAGGTCGACCCGGCCGGTGACCGCGCGGACGTCGGCGACGGCGGTGGCGAGGTCCCAGCCGGCGGCCCAGGCGTGGCAGGTGTCGAGCACGAACCCCGCGCCGAACTCCCCGACGGCGTCCCACAGCCGGGCCACCGCGCCGAGCTCGCGGGCCATCGCGTTCTCGCCGCCGGCGGTGTTCTCGATGAGCAGCGGCAGCGGGAAGCCGCCGTCGTCGGCCTGCCGCGCGAACGTCTTGCGCCAGTTGTCGAACCCGGCGGCGGGGTCGTCCTTGGCGAGCACGTGGCCGCCGTGCACGACCATCCCGCGGGCGCCGATCGCCGCCGCGGCCCGCGCGTGCACCCCGAGGTTCTTCCGGCTGGGGATGCGGATCCGGTTGTTGGTCGAGGCCACGTTGAGCACGTACGGCGCGTGCACGAAGACGGCGACGTCGGAGGCGAGCAGGTCGTCGGCGTCCGGGCGCGGCGGCGGCGCCTTCCAGCCCTGCGGGTCGCCGAGGAAGACCTGCACGCCGTCGGCGTCCATCTCCGCGGCCCGGGCCAGCGGCCCGCCCGCGTCCAGCTCGTTGTCCTCGGTCAGGCCGGGGCCGACGTGTACGCCGATCGGGTGCTCCGCCACCCCGGCGACAGTAGTTCCGACCCCGGTGGGGACCCACCCGTATCGCACAGGTCACGTCCTCGTTGGGACACGTGACGGCGGACACGCGCGGGCGTGGCGTGCGCCGTGACCACGGGGACGCAGGCGGAGGGGACGCAGGGGATGACGACGGGGTCGGCGACCACCGGCACGGTGCGGCGGGCCGCGCGACGGTTCCTGGCCGCGCTCGCGCTCGTGGTGGCCGCCGTCCTGGGCGGCGCGGTGCTGCTGCCGCCCGCCGCGAGCGCCGCACCGTCGGCCACCGTCGACATCCGCGACCTCACCCCGCCGCTGGTCTCGGTCGACCCCGGCGGCACGGTCACCTTCACCAACCGGATCGAGCCGAAGACGGTGCAGGTCGGCGGCGGCGGGCTGGTGCCCTCGCTGGTCACCGTGCAGGTGCTCACCGACGTCACCCTCGGCCTGCCCTCGGGCCCGAGGCCGCTGCCGGAGGACGCGAGCGTCACCGAGCGCTTCGACAGCACCTGCCTGACCTGCACGATCACCTACACGTACCGGGTCGTCGTCCCGAACACCTCGCTCGTCGGGAGCGTGCTGAACACCGTCACCACCCGGGCGCTGAGCACGCTGCCGCAGACGCAGACGGTCACCTACGACGGGCGGCAGACGACGGTGCAGATCGGCGTCCCGACGCCGTTCGTCGTCAACACGCTGCTGCCGCTGCCGAACCTGCCGGCGGTCGGCCTGCCGCAGCTGCCGACCGTCGACGTCCCGCTGCCCTCGCTGCCGTCACTCCCGGCGCCGGCCTCCACCGACCCGACCGCGCCGCAGGCCCCGGCCGCCGCCCCGGGGGCCCCTGCGGCCGCCCGGGGGGTCGACGGGGACGCCTACGCCTACGACCTCGGTGGCGGCGCGGCGCGGATGGCGCCCTCCGGCGGCGGGGCCGCGGCCTTCGGGCCGTCGCGGCTGCCCGGGAGCGGCTCGCCGTCCGGCACCGCGTCCGGCGGCGGCGGGGTGGACGGCTCCGGCGGGGTCGCCGGCGGCTACGACGGCGCCGCGGTGCCGGTCTTCGGCGAGCTCGGCGGGCTCGACGGCGGCGCGCTGGACGAGGAGAGCAGCACGGTGAGCGCCGACGGCGCCTCCCCCGGCCCGGCCCTGCCGCCGGCCGCGCTGGTCGCCGTCGTCGCGCTGGCCGGCTGCACCGCCGCGCTGGTCCGCACCTCCCGGGCGGTCCGCGCCCGCTGACCCCGGTGGGCGCCGGCGCGTGCGCTGGTACCCTCGGGGGGCGCGTCCCGTGTGCCGTCCGAGGCAGGCAGGGCGCGCGACGCGTGTACGACCCTCCTGCTGCAGACGTCCTGCAGCCGCCCAGACCAGAGGAGGTGGGGTTCTCCGTGCGTCACTACGAACTGATGGTCATCCTCGACCCCGACCTGGAGGAGCGCACGATCGCTCCCTCCCTCGACCGGTTCCTGACCGTCGTCACCAACTCCGGTGGCACCGTCAAGACCGAGATCTGGGGCCGGCGCCGCCTGGCCTACGAGATCAAGAAGCACGTCGAGGGCATCTACGCGGTCGTCGACATCCAGGCCGAGCCCGCCGCGGTCGCCGAGCTCGACCGTCAGCTCAACCTGAACGAGTCGGTCCTGCGGACCAAGCTGCTCCGGCCCGAGGTCCACTGACCATGGCCGGCGAGACCGTCATCACCGTCATCGGCAACCTGACCTCCGACCCGGAGCTGCGGTTCACGCCGTCGGGGGCCGCGGTCGCCAACTTCACGGTCGCCTCGACGCCGCGCACCTTCGACCGGCAGTCGCAGGAGTGGAAGGACGGCGAGGCGCTGTTCCTCCGCTGCAACGTCTGGCGGCAGGCGGCCGAGAACGTGGCCGAGTCCCTCACCCGCGGCTCGCGGGTCATCGTCTCGGGGCGCCTCAAGCAGCGCTCGTTCGAGACGAAGGAGGGCGAGAAGCGCACCGTCGTCGAGCTCGAGGTCGACGAGATCGGCCCCTCGCTGCGCTACGCCACCGCGAAGGTCACCCGCGCCTCCCGCGGTGAGGGTGGCGGCGGCGGTGGCGGTTTCGGCGGCGGTGGCGGTGGCGGCGGTTTCGGCGGCGGCGCGAGCGACCCGTGGTCGACGCCCGCCGGCCCGTCCGACGAGCCTCCCTTCTGAGAAAGGACCCCTCGCCCCCCACGCCACGCTCCGCGCGGCGCGGGCCCCTGCGAGAGGGCCGTTCCCATCTCCTCACCACTAGTCGTACCTGGAGAACCCAGTGCCCAAGCCCCCCGTGCGCAAGCCCAAGAAGAAGGTCTGCCAGTTCTGCAAGGACAAGGCGACCTACATCGACTACAAGGACACGACGCTGCTGCGGAAGTTCATCTCCGACCGCGGCAAGATCCGTGCCCGCCGCGTGAGCGGCAACTGCAGCCAGCACCAGCGGGACGTCGCCACGGCCGTCAAGAACAGCCGTGAGATGGCCCTGCTGCCCTACACCTCGACGGCGCGCTGACCATGAGCACGATGAAGCTGATCCTGACGCAGGAGGTCACCGGTCTCGGGTCCTCCGGTGACACCGTCGAGGTCAAGGGCGGCTACGGCCGCAACTACCTCCTGCCCCGCGGCCTGGCCATCGTCGCCACCCGCGGTGCCGAGAAGCAGGTCGAGTCGCTGCGCCGGGCGCGTGCCGCCCGCGAGGTGCGGTCGCTCGAGGAGGCCCAGGCCGTGGCCGGCCGCCTCTCCGGCCTGACCGTCCGGGTGCCCGCCCGCGCCGGCGACGGCGGCCGCCTGTTCGGCCGCGTCACCACCGCCGACGTCGCCGCGGCCGTCACGGCCGCCGGTGGCCCGGAGCTGGACCGCCGCCGCATCGAGCTGCCGAGCAGCATCAAGACCACCGGCAAGCACGCCGTCACCGTGCGGGTGCACCCGGAGGTCACGACGACCCTCCCCATCGAGGTCGTCGCCGGCTGACGAAGGACCACCCTTCCCCCCACGCCTCACTCCGTTCGGCGCGGGCCCCTGAAGGGCGGCCGTTCCACCACCTCACCAGCCCGCGAGGGGCGTCGGACACCCGTCCGGCGCCCCTCGCGGCGTCTCGGGGGCCGTGGCCGCCCTCCCGGTCCCCCGAGCCCCGGACGGCGGCGGCGCGGCCGGGCTCCCGGTCCCTGTGGGTGCCTGTGACGGCTGCGCCGGGCGGGACGACACGACACGCCCGGAGCCCCCGGCGCGCCGACTTTCTCGTGTCCACAGCCGGTGGGCGGCCGGGACGCAGGTGACGCCCGCGGGACCGCGGCACGACGGGTCGGTGTCCCCCCTGTCTCCACATGTCGACTCCGGCTGTCCACCGACTTGTCCACAAGTTGTGCAGAACGCGGCCCACACGGGTGTTGGACGGGTCCGTCCCCGCTTCCTAACGTCGTCTCCTGCGCCGGACCTCCGCGAACTGTCGGTGGCTCCGGGTAGTGATGTCCTCGAACGCGTGTTCGAGAGGCACGCGAGGCGTCCTGGTGCTTCCCCCACCGGGCCCCGGCCGGGCGGCCGGGGTCTGTACGCGCGCGCGTGCCACGAGAGAGGGAGGTACCCAGGTGGCGGTGGCCGACGACTTCAGCCGGCCGCAGGCGACGGCGCCGGAGTACGACCGGCAGCCGCCGCAGGACGTCGCGGCCGAGCAGTCGGTGCTGGGCGGCATGCTGATGAGCAAGGACGCCATCGCCGACGTCGTGGAGCAGTTGACCGGCAACGACTTCTACCGGCCGGCGCACCAGGTGATCTACGACTGCATCCTCGACCTGTACGGTCGGGGTGAGCCGGCCGACGCGATTACCGTCGCCGCGGAGCTCAACCGCACCGACCAGCTGTCGAAGATGGGCGGCGCGGTCTACCTGCACACGCTCATCGCCTCCACGCCGACGGCGGCCAACGCGGGCTACTACGCCCAGATCGTGGCCGAGCAGGCCACCCTGCGCCGCCTGGTCGAGGCCGGCACCCGCGTGGTGCAGCTGGGCTACGGCGCGGCCGGCGGGCGCGGCGACGTCGACGACATCGTCGACCGCGCGCAGCAGGAGATCTACGAGGTCACCGAGAAGCGGATGAGCGAGGACTACTCGCGCCTCGAGGACGTCCTGCAGCCCACGATGGACGAGCTCGACGCCATCGCCTCCCGCGGCGGCACCGCCCGCGGCGTGCCCACCGGCATCCGCGACCTCGACGAGCTGACCAACGGCCTGCAGGCGGGCCAGATGGTCGTCATCGCCGCCCGCCCCGGTGTGGGCAAGGCGCTGGCGCTGGACACCCCCATCGCCACTCCGGACGGCTGGACCACCATGGGTGCGGTCCGGGTCGGTGACCGGGTCCTCGGGGCAGACGGCCGCCCCACGACCGTCGTGGCCGCGACCGACGTCATGACCGACCGGCTCTGCTACGAGGTGCACTTCTCCGACGGGTCGGTGATCGTCGCCGACGCCCAGCACCAGTGGCTCACCACCGACCGCGCCGCCCGCCGGCTCGGGGAGCGCGGTGAGGCTCGCGTCCGGACGACGGAGGAGCTGGCCCGCTCGGTGCGGTGCGCGACCGCCGACCGCCGGCTCAACCACGCTGTGGTCAACGCCGCTCCGCTCGACCTCCCGGAGGCGGACCTGCCGGTGCCCCCTTACGCGCTCGGCGTGTGGCTCGGCGACGGCACCTCCGCGGCGGCGCAGTACACCAGCAACGACCCGGAGATCGCCGCCTACATCGAGGCCGAGGGCCTGGACGTCGTCCCCACCGCGGCCGACCGGCGGTACGCACTCGAGCTACCGGCCCGCCCCGCACCGGCCGCGCGGCCGTGCCCCATGTGCGGCGAGCCCTTCGTGCCGAAGACCTCCCAGGTGCAGACCTGCGGCAAGACCTGTGGCGGCGCCTTGCGGGCCAGCGGTGGCGTGGGCCTCCAGGCCGCCTGCCCCGATTGCGGCGGCCCGTCCAGCGGGTTGGTCCGGTGCCAGGACTGCCGGGACGACCACGGCACCGTCAAGGCCCTCCTCCGCGGGCTGGGCGTGCTGGGCGACAAGCACATCCCGACGGCCTACCTGCGGGCGGCGGTGGCCCAGCGGCGGGCGTTGCTGGCCGGGCTGCTCGACACGGACGGCACGGTCACCGTGGGCGGTGCGGTCCAGTTCGCCGTCACCAACCGCCGGCTCGCCGAGGATGCCCGCGAGCTCATCGCGAGCCTCGGGCACCGGGTGCGGATGAGCACCAAGCGGGTGCACGGCCGGAGCGAGGCGTCCTCGACCTGCTACACGCTGACCTTCAGCACCGACGACGAGGTGTTCCGGCTCGAGCGGAAGAAGCTGCTGCACAAGGAGCGCGGCCGGCGGACGTTCACGGCCCGTGGCGTCCGTTTCATCACCGACGTCCGGCCGATCGAGAGCGTGCCGGTGCGGTGCATCCAGGTCGACGCCGCCGACTCCCTGTTCCTCGCCGGCCGCAGCCTGATCCCCACGCACAACTCGACCCTGGGGCTGGACATCGCGCGGTCGGCCACGGTCAAGCACCACATGCCGGCCGTCATCTTCTCGCTCGAGATGAGCAAGCACGAGATCACCATGCGTCTGCTGTCGGCCGAGGCGAAGGTGCCGCTGCACCACATGCGCGCCGGCACGCTGTCCGACGAGGACTGGTCGAAGCTGGCCCGCCGGATGGGCGAGGTGGCCGACGCCCCGCTCTACATCGACGACTCGCCGAACATGACGATGATGGAGATCCGGGCCAAGGCGCGGCGGCTCAAGCAGCGCAACGACCTCAAGCTCGTGGTCATCGACTACCTCCAGCTCATGACGTCGGGCAAGCGCGTCGAGAGCCGCCAGCAGGAGGTCTCGGAGTTCTCCCGGGCGCTGAAGCTGCTGGCCAAGGAGCTCGAGGTCCCGGTGATCGCGATGTCGCAGCTCAACCGCGGCTCGGAGCAGCGTCAGGACAAGAAGCCGATGCTGTCGGACCTCCGCGAGTCCGGCTCGATCGAGCAGGACGCCGACATGGTCATGATGATCCACCGCGAGGACATGTACGAGAAGGAGAGCCCGCGGGCCGGCGAGGCCGACATCATGCTGGTCAAGCACCGCAACGGCCCGACGGCCAACGTCACCGTCGCCTTCCAGGGCCACTACAGCCGCTTCGTCGACATGGCGAACTGAGACACGGCCAACTGAGACACGGCCAACTGAGACACGGCCAACTGAGACCGGCCAACCGAGACACGGCCGACCGACCGGCCGCGCCGAGGCGCAGGAGGGCCCGGGACCGTCGTGGTCCCGGGCCCTCCGTACGTCCGCGGTGTTCCACGTGGATCACCGAGCGCGACGTTGCAACGACACACCGTTGCACTGCAACGTCGTGACCCCGGTCGCGCCCGCTCGTTGGTCCGGGCCGAGCACCGCCGAGTCCGGCCGTGTCCTCGACCGAGCGCTCACCGTCGAGAGGCCAACGCGTGACGACCCTGCCCGAGCACCCCCGCACCGACGAGCCCGCGGCCACGCACAGCCGCCGCCGCTTCCTCACCTACCTCGTCGCCGCGCCGACGCTCGCCGTAGCCGCGCAGGTCGTCGCCGACGTGACGGGCCCGGCGACCGCGCAGGCGCTGCCCTCGCTGCCCGCGCCGGCCGAGCTCCTCGACCTCGGCGACGTGCTGATCCTCGCCGGGAAGTCCACCGAGGACCTCATCGTCGTCACCGTCGACGAGCAGGGCCGGGTCGGGCTGGCCCTCCCCCGCGCCGAGGTCGGCCAGGGCATCACCACCGCCGTCGCCATGCTGCTGGCCGACGAGCTCGACGTGCCGCTGGACCGCGTCGACGTCACGCTCGCCGACGCCCGCCCCGAGCTGGTGTTCAACCAGCTCACCGGCGGCTCCAACACCATGCGCAGCGTCTACGGCCCGGTCCGGCGGGCGGCCGCCGTGGCCCGCGCCCGGCGCTGGCCGCTGCGGCCCTCCGCTGGGGCACCACCCCGGGCGCGCTCACCGTCACCGACGGCGTGGTCAGCGGCCCCGGCGGGCGGACCGCCACCTACGGCGAGCTGTCCGCCGCCGCGGCCGACCGCACGCTCGCCGTCGCGCCGGCCGCGCCCAAGCCCGCCTCCGCGCAGCGGGTCGTCGGCACGCCCACCAGCCGCACGGACGCCCGCGCGATGGTGACCGGCCGGCAGCGCTACACCCTCGACCTCGACGTCGTCCCCGGCGCGCTGCCGACCATGCTGCGCCGCCCGCCGACGATCAACGGCACCGTCCGGTCCCTGGACAACGAGGCGCAGGTCCGGGCCATGCCGGGCGTCGTCGACGTCGCCGTGGTGCCCACCGGGGTCGCCGTCCTCGCCGAGACCTTCGGCCAGGCCCCCGACGCCGTCGCGGCCGTGCGGGCCACCTGGGGGCCGGGCACGGTCGACGGCGAGGACGACGAGTCGATCCGGCGGAAGCTGCGCGCGGCCACGCCGCCGCCGCCGGCGCCCGGCCTGCTGGTGCGGACGGTGGACGCGGAGTTCGACTTCGCCTTCGTCAGCCACGCGCCGCTGGAGCCCAACTGCGCCATCGCGCACGTGACCGCGGACCGCGCCGAGATCTGGTCGCCGCTGAAGTCGCCGATCGTCGCGCAGGAGACGATCGCCGCCGAGCTCGGCCTGCCGGTGTCCCGGGTGACCGTGCACGTCGTCCAGGGCGGCGGGTCGTTCGGCCGGCGCCTGTTCTCCGACGCCGCCCTGGAGGCCGCGCGGGTCTCGAAGGTCACCGGCCGGCCGGTCAAGCTGCTGTGGTCGCGCATCGACGACATGCGCCACGGCCGCGCCCGCGCCGCCAGCCACCACCGCATCCGTGCCACGCACGCCGCCGGGGACGTGCGCAGCTTCGAGCACCGGGTGGCCAGCGTGGAGACCGACTTCGGGCACGGCCTCGGCGAGATCCTGACGTCGGTCGCCGCGAGCCTGCCGGTGGGCGGGAACGCCTCGTTCGCGCAGACGGTCTTCCTCACCACCGTGCACTCGCCGTACCACTTCGGCGTCACCACGCAGACGCTGGCCGAGGTGCCGCTGCAGATGCACACCGGCAGCTGGCGGTCGGTGTACTCGGCCAACACCCGCGGGGCCGAGGAGGTCGTCGTCGACGAGCTGGCCGCCGCCACCGGCCGCGACCCGGCCGAGTTCCGCCGCCACTTCCTCAAGGAGGACCGCTACCGCGCCGTCCTGGACAAGGTCGTCCAGGAGGGGCGGTGGGGCCGGCGGCTGCCGCGCGGCCGCGCCCAGGGCCTCGGCTTCCACGCCGAGTACAAGGGCTGCACCGCCTGCCTGGTCGAGATCGACGCGCACGATCCCCAGCGCCCGCGGGTCACCCGGGCGACGATCGCCGTCGACGTCGGCAAGGCGGTCAACCCGCGCGGGCTCGAGGCGCAGATGCTCGGTGGGCTCACCGACGCCATCGGCACCACGCTGCGCGCGGGCCTGCACGTCGTCGACGGGCTGCCGCTCGAGGGCAGCTACAGCCAGTTCCACTACACCCGGCAGGCCGACTCGCCGCCCGACGTCCGGGTGTTCGTCATCGACAGCAGCGACGAGCCCGGCGGCGCCGGCGAGCTCGGCGTCCCGGCCGCGGTCGGCGCCGTCGCCAACGCCTACGCCCGCGCGACCGGGACGAAGCCGCGGTCGTTCCCCCTCGTCTTCCCGGTCGACTTCGAGCCCTTCCCCCGCTGAGGAGCGCCCCGTGCCGAACTACACCTTCCAGCTCAACGGCGAGACCGTCACCGTCGACGCCCCCGCCGACCTGCCCCTGCTCTGGGCGCTGCGCGACAAGCTCGGCGTCACCGGGCCCAAGTACGGCTGCGGCATCGACGTGTGCAAGGCCTGCACCAGCCACCTCGACGGCGAGGCGATCCGCCCGTGCGTCACCCCGACGGCGGAGGTGGCGGGGCGCGAGGTCACGACCATCGAGGGGCTGGCCGACGGCGACCGGCTGCACCCGGTCCAGGAGGCGTGGCTCGAGCAGGACGTCGCGCAGTGCGGCTACTGCCAGCCCGGGCAGATCATGGCCGCGGTCGCGCTGCTGCGCCGGACCTCGGACCCCACCGACGAGGAGATCGACGAGATCCAGAACGTCTGCCGGTGCGGCACGTACGTCCGCATCCGCGAGGCGATCAAGGCCGCGGCCGCCCGCATGTGACGGCGCCGCGGCCCCACGCACCCGCTCCTGCTGGTGCTGACCCGCCGGTCGGCGCTGTGACCCCGACCGGCCGCTGGGACACGAGGGGCCCGGGACGGCGATCCGTCCCGGGCCCCTCTGCGTGTGCCGTCAGGCAGCGGCGGCCATGGCGGCCTGCTCGCGGATGAGCTTGCGGCGGACCTTGGGCTCCCCGGTGGTCATCTTCCAGAGCTTGGCCAGCTGCGAGGGCAGGTTGCGGGCGGTGGTGTTCGCCAGCCAGCCGTTCGGCAGCGACAGCCGGATGATCTTGTGCCAGGCCGAGCCGACCTGCTTCGGCAGCGGCGCGGTGTGGTAGTTCAGCCCGTAGCGCTGGAACAGGTCGCGGATCTTCGGGGCGATCTCGGCGTACCGGTTGCTCGGCAGGTCCGGGAACAGGTGGTGCTCGATCTGGTGGGACAGGTTCCCGGTCAGGATGTGCATCGCCTTCGAGCCGGAGATGTTGGCCGAGCCGAGCATCTGGCGCAGGTACCACTCGCCTCGGGTCTCGCCGTCGATCGACTTCTTCTCGAAGGTCTCGACGCCCTCGGGGAAGTGCCCGCAGAGGATGACCGAGTTCGACCACAGGTTCCGCACGATGTTGGCGGTGAAGTTCGCGGCCAGGGTGGCCAGGAAGTTCGGGCCCGACAGCAGCGGGTGGATGACGTAGTCCTTGCGCACCTGCCGGCCGATCTTGACCAGCACCTGCTTGGCGCGCCGGCGGAACTCCGGGTCGCCGGTCTGCTTCTTGGCGATGACGGCGCCGAGCTCGAGGTCGTAGGCGGCGATGCCGTACTCGAAGAAGCAGGCGTTGACGAAGCTCCACAGCGGCTGGCCGAGGTACATCGGCGTCCAGGGCTGGTCCTCGTCGACGCGCATGATGCCGTAGCCGAGGTCGTTGTCCTTGCCGATCACGTTCGTGTACGTGTGGTGCAGCTCGTTGTGCGAGTGCTTCCACTGCTCGGCCGGGCTGGCCATGTCCCACTCCCACGTCGTGGAGTGGATCTTCGGGTCGCGCATCCAGTCCCACTGCCCGTGGAGGATGTTGTGCCCGATCTCCATGTTCTCGAGGATCTTGGCGATCGACAGGCCGATCGTCCCGGCGATCCACGCGGGCGGGAAGCCGGAGGCGAGCAGGACGGCGCGGCTGCCCAGCTCGATCTTGCGGTGCACGTCGATGACCTTGCGGATGTAGCGCGCGTCGGACTCGCCGCGGCTGTCCATCACGCCCTGGCGGATCTCGTCGAGCTCCTTGCCGATGAGCTCGACGTCCTCGGGGGTGAGGTGGTCGATCGGGTTGACGTCCTTCTTCTGCAGAGCGGTCATGCGGTGCTCTCCTCGGGTCTCGAGCGGGTCAGTGGTCGATGTCGCAGGCGCCGGCGGCGGCGCTGATGCAGGTCTGGACGAGGACGCCGTCGCCGGGGGCGGCGGTGGTCACCTCGCCGGTGCGCAGGTCGCGGACGGCGCCCTCTGGCAGCGGGAGCACGCAGCCGTAGCAGATGCCCATGCGGCAGCCGCTGGGCATGAGGACGCCGGCCTCCTCGGCGGCATCGAGGATCGGGGTGGCGCCGTCGGCCTCGAGCGAGGTGCCCTTCTTCGTGAAGGTGACCGTGCCGCCCTCGCCGGTGACCAGCACCTTCGGGCGGAACCGCTCGGTGTAGAGCCGCTCGGTGAGTCCCGCCGCGGCCCAGTGCTCCTCCAGCGCCTCGAGCATGCCGACCGGGCCGCACGCCCAGGTGTCGCGCTCGGCGAGGTCGGGGACGAGGGCGGCGACCGCCGCGGCGTCGAGCAGCCCGGCGGTGTCGGTGTGCTGCTCGACCAGCCGGATCCGCCCGTCGGCGGCCAGCCGCCGCAGCTCGGCGCCGAAGACGACGTCGTCGGGCGTGGGTGCGGAGTGCACCAGGACGACGTCGGTGAGTTCGGGGTGGTTGCGCAGGATGCCCATCACCGGGGTGATGCCGGAGCCGGCGGTGACGAACAGCGCCTTGGCCGGCAGCTGCGCGGGCAGGCAGAAGTCCCCGGTGGCCTGGTCGAGCTGCACGATGGTGCCGGGCTCCGCGCGGCGGACCAGGTGGTTGCTGACCTTGCCGCCGGGGATCGCCTTGACGGTGACGGTGAAGCAGCCGTCGGTGCGGCCGAGGTCGGAGGTGATCGAGTAGGCCCGCCACATCCGGACGCCGTCGACGTCGATGCCGATGCGCACGTACTGGCCGGGCCGGTGCGGCTGCCAGTCGGCGCCGGGCCGGATGACCACGGTGGCGGCGTCGCGGGTCTCGGGCACGACCGCCTCGATCCGTCCGCGCAGGTCGGCGCCGGCGCGCAGCGGGTCGATCAGGTCGAGGTAGTCGGCGGGCAGCAGCGGGGTGGTGACGAGTTCGGCGACGCGCAGGACGCGGTCGCGCAGCGCCTTGAGGGCCGGCCGGGCCGGGGAAGGGCGCGGAGCGGTCGCGGTCATTCCCTCACTGTTCCCTGCGGATCGTGCAACTACCTGTGCTCTGGACGTGAACGTTCCGCCGGATACTGTTCGTCGGGTACAAAGCCGGTCACGGGGAGGTCACGTGGTCCCTGCGCAGGAGACCTTCTCGCTCGGGGTCGCCGCGGCGATGCGCACCGAGCTGCCGTCGGTGGCCGAGCGGACGGTCGCGGCGATCGTCGTCGAGGTGCCCAGCTACGCCGAGGCCTTCCGCGGGCCGATGGGCCGCAAGATCGAGAACGCCGTCCAGCTCGCCCTCGGCGGCTTCCTGGAGCTCGCGACCGGCGGCGCGGACGCCAGCCGGCCGGTGGACCCCGCGATCGAGGGCGCCTACGCGCTCGGGCGCGGGGAGGCGCGCACCGGCCGGTCGATGGACGCGCTGCTGTCGGCCTACCGGGTCGGCGCCCGGGTGGCCTGGCGGCACCTGAGCGAGACGGCGGTGGCCGCCGGCATGCCCGCCGGGGCGCTGGCCCGCTTCGCCGAGCTGGTGTTCGCCTACATCGACCAGCTCTCGGCGGCGAGCGCCTCCGGGCACGCCGACCAGCTCGCCGCCAGCGGCCGGGTGCGGCGGCGGCACCTGGAGCGGCTGACCGAGCTGCTGGTCACCGGCGCGCCCCCGTACGAGTTGATCGCCGCGGCCGAGCGGGCGGACTGGACGCCGCCGCGCACGCTCACCGCCGTCCTGCTGCCCGAGGCCGGCGCCCGCGACGCGACGGCGGTGCTCGACGCACGCACGCTGCAGGCCGGCGAGGACCTGCCCGGCGCGGAGCCCTCCACCGAGCGGGCGGTCCTGCTGGTGCCCGACGCCGAGGGGTTCGCCCGCGCCGCGCTGCTCCGGGTGCTCACCGGCCGTGACGCCGTCGTCGGGCCGGCGCGGTCGTGGCAGGAGGCGCGGTCGTCGTACTCGCGGGCGCTGCGGGCGCTGCAGCTGGGCCTGTCCCCCGATGGCGCGGCGCCGGTGGACACCGAGCAGCGGCTGGCCGACCTGGTCCTGCGCGCCGACGGCGAGGCGCTGGCCGACCTGCGCGCGCAGGTGCTCGCCCCGCTCGACGGCCTCGGCCCCGGCCCGCGGGAGAAGCTGCTGGAGACGCTGCGCTCGTGGCTGCTGCACCACGGCCGGCGCGAGCAGGTGGCCGCGGAGCTGTTCGTCCACCCGCAGACGGTGCGCTACCGGATGGGGCAGCTGCGCGAGCTGTTCGGCAGGCACCTCGACGACCCGCAGACCGTCCTCGAGCTCACCCTCGCCCTCGGCTGCCGCTGAGCCGCTCCCCCGCGATCATGGCGTCCTCACCGCGACACGCCGTCCGGCGATGGTCACGACGCCATGATCGCGGCGCGGACGGGCCGGCACGCTGCCGGATCGACGGCGTCGCGCCGGGCCTGCCTCGAGGGCGCCCGGTCGCTGCCCCTCTCCCGCGATCACCGCGTCGCGGTGGCGACACGCCGTCCTCGGTCCGTGTGTCGCCACGTGAGCCCGGTGATCGCCGCGCGGACTGCCGCGACAGCGTCCCGGGGAACTGGCACGTCGTCCCCAGGGTGCTCCCAGGCGGGCGGCCGAGGCTCGGACCCGTCGCGGCACACCCCCGGCGCCGCGACGGACCCGAGGAGGCTCCCGTGTACCGCAGCACCGAGACCGTCGGCCGGCACGCCTGGGTGCGGACCCCGCGCCGCCCGCTGCCGCCGGAGCTGACCGCCGACGTCGCCGTCGAGGTGGCCGCCGCCGCCCTCGCCGAGGCGCCCGGGGCGACCATCGAGTGGCTCGAGGTCAGCGAGGCGGGCCTGTTCGAGGCGCACCTGCGCGGCGCCGACGGCACGACGCTCGTCGTCCACCTCGACGCCGGCCTGGGGGTGGTCGGGTGGCTCGCCGAGGTCAGCTGACCCGGAGGACGGCGACCAGGAAGTCCGACGCCGCGGTGAACGGGTGCAGGTGCCAGCTCGACAGGAGCAGGTCCGGCTCCAGCCCGGCGGCGCGGGCGTCGGCGAGGAACGCGTCGAAGGCGTAGTCCCGCCCGGCGCCGAAGCCGACCACCGCCCGGCCGCCGTCGGCGAGGTGGGAGCGGAAGCGCCGCAGCACCTCGACCCGCGTGGACGGCGCCAGGAACGTCACCACGTTGCCGGCGCACACGATCGCGTCGAACCGGTCGGGCAGGTCGAGGGCGGCCAGGTCGCCGACCAGCCAGCGCGCGCCCGGGTGGTCCTCCCGCGCGGCGGCGACCAGCACCGGGTCGACGTCGACCCCGACGACGTCGTGCCCGGCCGCGGCGAGGTGGCCGCCGACCCGGCCCGGGCCGCAGCCGGCGTCGAGCACCCGCGACCGGCGGGGCAGCATCGCGTCGACCAGCCGCGCCTCGCCGACGATGTCCATCCCGCCCGCGGCCAGGTCCTTGAACCGCTTGACGTAGGCCGCCGAGTGACCGGGGTCGGCCTCGGTCATCCGCACCCAGAGGTTCTCGCTCACGGCTCCATCGTCGGGGGCCGCCAGTCCGGTGGGTCGCCCGGGTGCAGCGCCGGGTCGTCCGCGGCGAGGGTCCGCACCGGGCCGGGCGGGGTCCGCGGCCCCTCGAAGCGCACCGTCACCCGGCCCAGCCCGCGGCCCCACACCCAGCCCGCGCCCAGCTCGTCGTGCACGACGTCCTGCCCCGGCCACCACCGCCGGTCGGCCGGTCCGGCGGTCCGGGCGGCCTGCGCGAGGACGGCGTCCGCCTCCGACTCGTCGGGCGCGTCGGCGTCGTCGTCGGCGAACAGGTCGCCCTGCGCGTACTGCGACAGCCCCGAGACGCCGACGCCGAGCAGCCGCAGGCCCCCGCCGGTGCCGGCCTCGACGAGCAGCCGCCGGGCGATCGAGGCCACCTGGCGGGCGTCGTCGGTGGGCTGCGGCAGCGTCTGCGAGCGGGTGAGCGTGGTGAAGTCGTAGCGGCGCAGCTTGAGCGTCACCGTCCGCCCCGACAGCGCCGAGGACCGCAGCCGCGCGCCCACCCGGGTGGCCATCGAGTCGATCAGCCGGTTGAGCTCCGCGAGGTCGGTGAGGTCCCGCTCGAAGGTCTCCTCGTGCGACACCGACTTGGCCTCGCGCTCGGCCACCACCGGCCGGTCGTCCTCGGCCCGCGCCAGCTGGTACAGCCCGCCGCCGTGCGCCTTCCCGGCCAGCGCGACGAGGTCGGGCAGCGACTTGGCGGCCAGCTGCGCCACCGTCGCGACGCCGACCTGCCGCAGCCGCTCCGCCGTCGCCGGGCCCACGCCGCCGAGCCGGGTCACCGGCAGCGGGTGCAGGACGTCCAGCTCCGTGCCGGGCGCGACGACGACGAGGCCGTCGGGCTTGTCCAGGTCGGAGCCGATCTTGGCCATGAGCTTGGAGCTGCCGATCCCCACCGAGCCGGTCACCCCGCCGGTGGCCTCGGCGATGCGCGCCTTGAGCCCGCGGGCCAGCGCGGTGACGCCCGCGACGGACAGGTCGTGCCCGGGACCGGCGGCGAGGTCGACGTAGGCCTCGTCGATCGACACCGGCTCGACCAGCGGCGACAGCTCCCGCAGCAGCTCCATGACGACGTCGGAGGTCCGCCGGTAGGCACCGAACCGGCCACCGAGGAACGCCGTCCCCGGCGGGCAGCGGCGCCGCGCCTCCGCCGTCGACATCGCGGAGCGGGCCCCGTACGCGCGGGCCTCGTAGGACGCCGTCGCGACCACGCCGCGGCCGCCGGTGCCGCCGACGACCACCGGCCGGCCGCGCAGCGAGGGCTTGTCGCGCTGCTCGACGGCGGCGAAGAACGCGTCCAGGTCCAGGTGCAGGACGCTCGCCTCCCGCCGCACGCCCCCATGGTCCTACGCCGGGACGACAGGCCCTGGACGCCGGTCCGGCGCGGCCGGATCCTGGCCGGCAGGCACCCGACAGGAGGCCGACCGATGACCGCTCACGGGACCCCGACGACGACGCGGGCACGGGCCGGCGGACCGCGGCACGGCGCGCTGGTCGCCTACCGGGTGGCGCTGGCACTGCTGCTGCTCGCCGTCGTCGTGCAGTTCTTCCTCGCCGGGCTGGGCGCCTTCGGCGGGGGCTTCGACGCCCACGTGACCAACGGCTACTACGTGATCCCCGCGCTGGCCCTCGTGGCCCTCGTGCTGGGGGTGGTGGCCCGGGTGGGCACCCGGGACGTCGTCCTCGGCGTCGTGCTGCTGCTGCTCGTGGTCTTCGGCCAGAGCCTGCTCAAGGCGCTGGCCGGCGAGGGTGCCTTCTGGGGCGGCCTGCACGCCCTGGACGGGCTGGCGATCCTCGGGATCACCGGCTTCCTGCACGCGTCGGCGGTCCGCCGGCTGCACGCGGGGCCGGGGGCGTAGCGCCGCTCAGGCGCCGGCGACCGCCTCGACGGTGGGGCCTGGCAGCGGGCGGGACCGCGGCCCGCGGTCCCACTCGCCCCCGTCCCGGGATCGGCCCAGCGGCGCCGGAGGGCGCCCGGGTCGCGCGTCGTCGTGTCCGCGGCGAGGCCGCCGGGGACGTCCCGCACCTGTGCCATCGGTCCTCCCTCCGCCTCCCCTCCCGCGGCGGGGGCCCGCCGGATGCGCCGGCTCAGGCCAGCGCCAGCACCAGGCACACGACGGTCAGCGCGAGGGCGACCGGCGTCATGACCAGCCGCTCGGGCCGGCTGCGGGAGATCGCGTTGAGGACCACGCCCAGCGCGAAGTACCCGGTCAGGACCCACATGCCGGCCTCGACGAGCCCGCCGGGCAGCAGGTCGACGGCCCCGGCCGCCTGCAGCACCAGAAGCGCCACCACGGCGTAGACCCCGATCGACAGCACGCTGCCCACCCGCAGGCGGGGCGGCAGGACGACGTGCTGCCCGCCCCACGCGAACCGCCCCAGCGGCGCGCCGCCGGCCAGCGCGAGCTGGAAGACGGCGAGGGCGGCGAGCAGGGCGGTTCCGACGGCGGCGACCGGGATCACGGACGGGCAGGCTAGGGGCCGGAGGCGTTGTCCCGGGTGACCACCAGGTGTCCCGTCCGCGCCGCCGGCGCACGTCCGCCGGGTGGGCGAAGCCGTCGGCGGAGGCGCGCACCACCGGCACCTCCAGGCGTGCCGCGACGCGGGCGGCCGGCGTGGTCCTCCCGGCCGCGTCCGGCCCGTCGACGGCGACCAGGGTCCGCTCGCGGGCACCGACCGCAGAGACGACGGCCGCCAGGTCGGACACCAGGGCCGCGCCGCAGGCCATGCTCCGATCGTGCCGCTCAGCCCTCCGTGAGCGCGGCCGGCGGCAGCCAGTCGGCGTCGAGCAGCTCGGCGATCTCCTGCAGGGCGGAGGTGTCCGCGCCCGCCGTCGACCCGCTGACCGCCAGCCGCTCGACCATCACCCGGGCCACCTGCTCCTCGACCGTCCCCTCCGCGTAGGCCACCCGCCACGGCGAGACCTGCCCGTCGCGGTGGGTGCGGCCGGTGACCTGGCGCGCCTGGATGCCGGAGAAGCGCGGCTGGTGGAACAGCCCCACCCGCGGCGTGGGCGAGGCGGTCGTGCCGCCGGGCAGCAGCTCGCCGGCGTGCAGGCTGATCGAGGCGGTCACGGTGAACACGCACACCGGGGCCTCGCCGGTCTGGAAGCGCAGCCGCTCGGCCTCGACGTCGAACCGGTCGCGCCCGTAGATCGAGGCGACGGCGATGCCGGCGTCGAGCAGCGCCTCGCGGATCGGGTCGGCCGCGGTCTCCACGAACTCCACCGACACCGCGACCTGCCGCTCGGCCTCCACCTGGGCGCGTACCCAGTCGACGGTCGCCTGCGCGCGGATCAGCCCCGCCTTCTGCCGGAACCGCAGCAGCGCGGCGCGGCCGCGGGCGCTCTGCCGGGACCGGCGGGCGAGCTGCATCTCCGCGCGGAACTCATGCCACTCCGACTCGTAGGCGGCCCGCTCGGCGGGGGTCAGGGCCACCGGCGTCCCGGTCACCGACACCGGGCCCCACGGCGCCGGGCGGTGCAGCGTGGCCGGCGGGTCGGCGTCGGCAAGCCAGCCCTGCAGCCGGGCGAGGTCGGTGCGGCGGGCGTCGGCGTCCTCGGTCCACGCCCAGCCGTAGCGGCTGCGTTCCACGTGGAACCCGTGCCCGGCGAGCTTCGCGGGCAGGTCCGCCCAGGCGCGCAGCGGCTCCCCGTGCACCTGGGCGAACTGCGGCACCAGGTAGGGCAGCTCCATCGGGGTGTGCGCCGGGGTGGCGGTGGCCGCGATGACGAAGGGCGCCTCCTTGGCGCGCGCGTGGCCGGAGACCGCCTTCCAGTGCTTCCAGCGCTGCGTCGTCGTGTGGCGGACCATGTGCGCCTCGTCGGCGATCACGACGTCGAACGGCAGCTTGGCGACCTTCGCCAGCCGGTCCCAGGTGGTGACGCACCAGCGCAGGCCGCCGTCGCCGAAGCCGGCGATCGAGCGGGTCCAGTGCGGGATGGTGATGGCGGCCGGGCGGTCGGCGACGACGAGCACCCGCTCACCGCCGCGCAGCTCGCAGATCTCCCGGGCGGCCATCACCGCGGTGCCGGTCTTGCCGACGCCGGGGTCGTCGCCGAGCAGGAACACCCGGTGCCCGGCCGCGGCGGAGGCGACGACGGCTTCCGCGCCGGTGCACTGCTCGTCGCGCGGCACCAGCTGCCGGGCCTCGGGCAGCGGCCGCGGCGTCTCGTTGAGCTCGTCCTCGAGGAAGCGCTCGAAGGTGTGGGGCGGCGGGTCGTAGGGCGCCAGCGCCGGCGGCAGCTGCGCGCCGACCCACACGTGCGCCTGCAGCCCGGCGTGCCAGACGGCGCCCGGGGCCGGGGCGCGGAACGGGACGGCGAGCACCCACACCCGCTCGCCGGGGCCGGCGGTGGGCAGGTCGGGCACCGGCGGCCGGCGGACCGCCGTCCGCCGCTTCGTGGTCCGGCGCTTGGTGGTCGTGGCGGCGCGACGCCGTCCGGGCATGCTGGGACCTCCCCCGTCGTCCCCGGCACGGTAGGTCGCCGTCGCCCGCGGATCTGGTGGAATCGCCGGGTGACCACCGACGCGCCCTCCGACGAGCGGCTGGCGGCGCGCACCGTCGGGGAGTCCGGCCCGCGGGTGGTGTTCGTGCACGGGCTGTTCGGCCAGGGCAAGAACTGGACGACGGCGGCGAAGGGGCTGGCCGACCGCCACCGGGTGACGCTGCTCGACCTGCCCAACCACGGGCACTCGCCGTGGACCGACCGGGTCGACTACGTGGACATGGCCGGGCTGGTCGCCGCGGAGCTGGAGTCCTTCGGCGAGCCGGTGACGCTGGTCGGGCACTCGATGGGCGGCAAGGTGGCGATGCAGCTGGCGCTGCGCCGGTCAGAGCTGCTGCGGGCGCTGGTCGTCGTCGACATCGCGCCGGTCGAGTACCCGGTGTCCGGCGGCCGCACCGACGACCCCGACGAGGAGGCCTCCCCGTTCGGCGCGTTCATCGCCGCGATGCGGGCGGTGGACCTCGGCGCGCTGCGCACCCGCGAGGACGCCGACCGGGCGCTGCGCGAGGCGGTGCCCAGCACGATGGTGCGGTCGTTCCTGCTGCAGAGCCTGGTCCGCGAGGGCGTGGGGTCGGGCCGCTGGCGGTGGCGGCTGAACCTGGAGACCCTCGAGCGCGACCTCGGCGAGCTGCGCGGCTTCCCCGATCCCCCACCCGGCGCCACCTTCGACGGCCCGGTGCTCTGGGTCGCCGGCGCCAACAGCCACTACGTGCTGCCCAAGGACCGCGCGCGCATGGAGCAGCTGTTCCCGCGCACGCGGCTGGTCAAGGTGAAGAACGCCGGCCACTGGGTGCACTCCGAGCAGCCCGAGGTCTTCGTCGAGACGCTGCGCCGTTTCCTCGCCGCCGTCGAGTCCAACGCCGGATGAGTAGTGCCTGACTCCGTTCCGTAGCTGGACGACCTATCGTTTCTCCCGTCATGGCTGACACGGGGACACGGTGACGCTGACGGTTGAGCAGCGTGCGCGCGTACCGACCGAGCGGCACCTGGCCGCGGCAACCGCGCTTCGAGAGGTCCTTCTGGAGGCCGCCCTTGCCGGGCAACTGAACGGGAGAGGCACGGACGGCGAGTTGGTCGTAGAACTGGCCGAGGTGCCCTCATGATCCCCGACTTCCAGTCGCTGATGCGACCGTTGCTTGAAGCCCTGAGCGACGGAACGGTCCGGCGTACGCGTGATCTGGTCGAGGCGATGAGCGACCGCTTTGAGCTCAGCGACGAGGAGCGCGAGGTGATGCTGCCCAGCGGACGGCAGCGCCTGATGCACAACCGCGTCGCCTGGGCGATCACTCACCTGTTCCAGGCAGGCCTCCTGGAGCGGCCCGCCCGAGGGCAGGTTGCTATCGCAGCTGTCGGGCGTGCGGTCCTCGCTGAGCATCCGGACCGCGTCGACATGACGGTGCTCCGTGGCTTTGAGTCCTACCGCGTGTTCCGCTCGAAGAGCACGACTCGGGACACTGATGACGGGATCCCGAACCCCACCGAGCCACAGGCGGACGCGGCCTCGCCGCAGGACTTGCTCGCGCAGGCCGTCACTGAGAACAAGGCGGCCGTCGAGGGCGAGCTGCTCAAGCGAGCCCTGGCGCTGTCACCAATCGAGTTCGAGCGCCTCGTCCTCCGCCTGCTTGAGAAGATGGGCTACGGCCGCTTCGGCGGTGTCGAGCACTCGGGACGCAGCGGTGACGCGGGCATCGACGGGATCATCAGCCAAGACCCGCTCGGCCTCGACCGTATCTACCTCCAAGCCAAGAGGTACGGGCCCGACCAGTCGGTTCAGCGACCGGCAATCCAGGGCTTCGTCGGCGCACTGATGGGCGCCCAGGGAGACCGCGGGGTCTTCATCACGACCAGCAGTTTCTCTATGGGCGCTCGGACCGAGGCGGACCGCGTCAACGCGCGCATCGAACTCATCGATGGGCCGCGGCTCTCGGAACTCATGCTCCGGCATGGGGTGGGTGTGCAGGCGGAAGTCACCGTGACGCTGCACCAACTGGACGAGGACTTCTTCGAGTCCCTATGAGACGGGAGCGGCGAAGGACCGCCGGCGCTCCCGTCCTCGGGCAGCCGGCTACGCCTCCCAGGCCCACCTCACCTGCGAGTGGCGCACCTTCACCGGCCTGTTAGCGCTGCGCCGGCCCGCCGCGGAGCTCGGATCCGTCAAGACCCCCCGGCGGCGGGGCCACCATCAGCGGCATGACGACTTCACCGCCCACCGTCTGGCCGGCGTTCCGCGCCGTCGACGCTCCCGCGCTGATCCGCTGGCTCGTCGGCGTCCTCGGCTTCGAGGAGGCCCTCGTCGTCCGCGACGGCGACCTCGTCGTCCACGCGGAGCTGGCCTGGCCGCCCGGCGGCGGCATCATGCTGGGCTCGACCCGGGACGACGGCGGCTGGCCGGTCCGCCCCGGCGTGACCGGCGCCTACCTCGTCACCGAAGACGTCGAGACCGTCTGGGAGCGGGTCCGGGCCTCCCGCGCCGACGTCCTCCGCCCGCTGCACCGGGCCGGCCACGGCGGGCAGGAGTTCTCCGTGCGGGACCCCGAGGGCAACAGTTGGAGCGTCGGCGACTACCCGGGAGCGCCCCGCCCGTGACGGAGGAGCAGGTCCGCGCGCTGGCGCTCGCGCTGCCGGAGGTCACCGAGGCCGACCACCACGGCCGCCCGTCCTTCCGGCTGGGGACCGCGGTGCTCGCCACGCTGTGGGCACCGGGCATCCTCAACGTCGTGGTCGGGGAGTCGGAGGCGCGCGCGGCCGAGGGCGGCGCGGTCTCGCTGCTGTGGTGGGGCGAGCGGCTCTCGGGCGTGCAGGTGGACCTCGCCGCGGCCGACCCGGGCGTCGTCGCCGACCTGCTGGACGACGCCTGGGCCCGCCGGGCCCCCGTCCGGCTGCGGAGGCAGCACCCGTGACGTATCCCCGGCCGGTCCCGCTCATCGGCGACGCCACCTCCGCCGCCGAGCGGGCCGGCGACCCCGCCGGCTGGGCCATGCCCGACGATGCCGGCGGGTTCTACGCCGTCGTCGCCGCCCGCCGCGACGTCCGCCGCTACCGCCCCGACCCGGTGCCCGACGACGTCCTGCGCCGGGTGCTCGCCGCCGGGCACTCGGCGCCGTCGGTCGGGCACAGCCAGCCGTGGCGGTTCGTCGTCGTCCGCGACCCGGCGGTCCGGGACCGCGCCGCGGTCCTCACCGACCGCGAGCGGCTGCGCCAGGCCGCGCAGATGGAGCCCGACGCCGCCCGCCGGCTGCTCGACCTGCAGCTCGAGGGCGTGCGCGAGGCGCCGCTGGGGATCGTCGTCTGCTGCGACCGGCGCACGCCCGCCGCCGGCGTGCTGGGCCGCGCCACCTTCCCCGACGCCGACCTGTGGAGCTGCGCGGCCGCCATCCAGAACCTGTGGCTGGCCGCCCGCGCCGAGGGCCTGGGCATGGGCTGGGTGACGCTGTTCCGCCCCGAGGAGCTGGCCGGGCTGGTCGGCCTGCCCGACGGCGTGGCCACCCTCGGCTGGCTGTGCCTGGGCTGGCCCGACGAGCGCCCGCCCGCGCCCGGGCTGGAGCGGGCCGGCTGGTCGCGGCGGCTGCCGCTGGACGCCGTCGTGCTGGAGGACCGCTGGCCCGCCGACGACGGCGGCCCGGCCGCTCCCCCGTCGCACCTGCGCGCGCCCGGCCGCGAGGACGTCGTCGGCGCCCGCGACGAGGCCGACCGCCTGCTCACTCCCCCGGGCTCGCTCGGCGTGCTCGACCGCGCGGTGGACCGCGTGGTGGCGCTGGGCCGCGGCGACGTCACCGGCGGCGCGCTCGTGCTCGCCGCCGCCGACCACCCGGTCGCCGCGCTCGGCGTCTCGGCCTACGGCGGGCACGTCACCCGCGACGTCGTCCGCGCCGCGCTGGCCGGCACCTCGGTCGGCGCCACCGCCGCGGCCGCGGCCGGGCTGACGACGGTCGTCGTCGACGCCGGGGTGGACGGCGACCCGCTGCCCGGCGCGGTGGACGCCCGCCCGGCCGGCCCGCGCGGCGACCTCGCCGCGGCGCCCGCCCTGACCGCCGCCGACGTCGAGCGGCTGCTGGCCGCCGGGCGGGAGCTGGGCGCCCGCGACGGCCTGCTCGCGCTCGGCGAGGTGGGCGTGGGCAACACGACCGTCGCCGCCGCGCTGGCCGCCGGGCTGCTCGGCGCCGACCCCGCCGACGTCACCGGGCTGGGGTCCGGCGCCGACAGCGAGGTGCTCGAGCGCAAGCGCGCCGTGGTGGCCGCCGCGGTGGCCCGGGCCGGGAGCGGTCTGGACCCCGCGCGGGCGCTGGCCGAGCTCGGCGGGCCGGAGCTCACCGTGCTGGCCGGGGCGGTCCTCGGCGCTGCGGCCGCGCGCACCCCCGTCGTCCTCGACGGGTTCGCCGTCTCGGTGGCCGCGCTGGCCGCCGTGCTGCTCGAGCCCGGCGCGCAGGCCTGCCTGGTCGCCGGGCAGCGCAGCCGCGAGCGCGGGCACGAGCTGGTGCTGCACGCCCTCGGCCTGGAGCCGCTGCTGGACCTGCGCCTGCGCGCCGGGGAGGGCGCCGGCGCCGCGCTGGCCGCCGGCCTGCTGCTCGACGGCCTCCGGGTCCGCCGGACGACCGCGCGCGTCGGCACGTGATCGAGGCCGGGACGGGGCGGCGCGACCAGCCTGCTCCCCCGCACGTCGTCTTCGCGGTGCTCACCGAACCCGACCGCGACCCGGCGCGCCCGTGGCTGCGGCTGCTCGACGACGAGCACCCACCGGCCGTGCTCCGCGCCGAGCGGCCGCACCTCGTCGTCTGGTCCTCGCTGTGGCCGCGCCGGCCCGACGCGCAGGTCCGCTTCGACGTCCTCCCCCGCGACCCTGCCCACGGGACCGACCTCCGCTGGACCCTGCTGGTCGGGGAGCCGCTGCCGGACGCCTCCCTCCTGGGGCATCTGCGGAAGCGGATCAACCAGCTGGTCACCGCGGACCTGAGGTACTCGTTCGGTCAGTAGCCGCCGTCCCCGCTCGCCACCGGAGCGGGGGTCGGGCCAGGATCGGCCCGTGACCGATCCCCGCGCCGGCCAGCCGGCCGCCCCGTCCGACCTGGTCGACGTCGCCTCGCTGGTGACCGCCTACTACACACTGGTGCCCGACCCGGCCGAGCCGGCGCAGCGGGTGTCGTTCGGGACCTCGGGGCACCGCGGGTCGGCGTTCGACTCCGCGTTCAACGAGGCGCACATCCTGGCCACCACCCAGGCCATCTGCGAGTACCGGGCGGCGCAGGGCTTCGACGGGCCGCTGTTCCTCGGCCGCGACACCCACGCGCTGTCCGAGCCGGCGTGGGCCGGCGCGCTCGAGGTGCTCGTCGCCAACGACGTCACCGTGCTCGTCGACGCCGCCGGCCGGTACACGCCCACCCCGGCGGTGAGCCACGCGATCCTCACCGCCAACCGGGGGAGGACCGGCGGCCTGGCCGACGGCATCGTCGTCACGCCGTCGCACAACCCGCCCCGCGACGGCGGCTTCAAGTACAACCCGCCCTCGGGCGGCCCGGCCGACACCGACGCCACGAAGGTCATCGCCGACCGCGCCAACGAGCTGCTCGCCGCGGGGCTCGACGGCGTGCGGCGGGTGCCGTTCGCCCGGGCGCACGCGGCGGCGCAGCGCTACGACTACGTCGCCACCTACGTCGACGACCTGCCGGCGGTGCTCGACCTCGACGCGGTCCGCTCGGCCGGGGTGCGGATCGGCGCCGACCCGCTCGGCGGGGCGTCGGTGGACTACTGGGCGGCGATCGCCGAGCGGCACCGGCTCGACCTCACCGTGGTCAACCCGCTGGTCGACCCCACGTGGCGGTTCATGACGCTGGACTGGGACGGCAAGATCCGGATGGACTGCTCGTCGCCGTCGGCGATGGCCTCGCTCATCGGCAAGCGCGCCGACTACGCGATCGCCACCGGCAACGACGCCGACGCCGACCGGCACGGGATCGTCACCCCCGACGCCGGGCTGATGAACCCCAACCACTTCCTCGCCGTCGCGATCTCCTACCTGTTCGCGCACCGCCCGGAGTGGGGCGGGGACGTCGCCGTCGGCAAGACGCTGGTGTCGTCGTCGCTGATCGACCGCGTCGTCGCCGGGCTGGGGCGGCGGCTGGTCGAGGTGCCGGTCGGGTTCAAGTGGTTCGTGCCGGGGCTGCTCGACGGGTCGGTCGGGTTCGGCGGCGAGGAGTCCGCGGGGGCGTCGTTCCTGCGCCGCGACGGCGGGGTGTGGACGACGGACAAGGACGGCGTCCTGCTCGCGTTGCTGGCCAGCGAGATCCAGGCGGTGACCGGCAGCTCGCCGTCGCAGCTGCACGCGGAGCTGACCGCGCGGTACGGCGCGTCGGCCTACGCTCGGGTGGACGCCCCGGCGACCCGGGAGCAGAAGGCGGCGCTGGGCAGGCTGTCGCCGGAGGACGTCACCGCCACCGAGCTGGCCGGTGAGCCGATCACCGCCAAGCTCACCCGCGCGCCCGGCAACGACGCCGCGATCGGCGGGCTGAAGGTGGTCACCGAGAACGCCTGGTTCGCCGCCCGCCCGTCGGGGACCGAGGACGTCTACAAGGTCTACGCGGAGTCCTTCAAGGGCCCCGACCACCTCGCGCAGGTGCAGGAGGAGGCCCGCGCCGTCGTCGGCGCCGCCCTCGGCGTCTGACCCGGGCGGGGCGGCAGAATTGGCCATTTCTGCCGCCCCGGTCAGGCGATCAGGGCTGCCCGGACACGCTGGACGACGGGGTCCAGGGCACGGAGGTCGGCCGCGCTCAGGCGGATGACCCGCCAGCCGGCCGCGATCAACCGTGCATGACGCTCGTCGTCGCGCACGATCTGGACGCCGTCGAAGTGGTGCTCGCCCTCGTACTCGACCGCGAGCCGCGCCTCGGGGAAGGCGAGGTCGACCCGGGCGATGAAGCGGCCCCCCTGACGGACCTCGAACTGCGGTCGGGGTGCGAGGCCGGCCGTCACGAGCGCCACCCGCACCCGGGACTCCGGACCCGACTCGGCCCGCGGGTCGATCAGGGACACCGCGCGGCGCACCCGGGCGACGCCCCACCGTCCGGAGCCTCCGCACACGGAGGCCGACAGGTCCTGGCAGGAGACGGCGCCCGCCCTGACCATCGCGTCCAGGGCGGAGACCGCGGTCCCCAGGGGCTCGAGTGCGGCGACGTCCCAGCACGTGCGCAGGGCGGTGCTCAGGGGGATGCCGTCGCGCACCTCGATCTCTCCCGGATCCACCGCGCTCCGGTGCACCCGCACCCCCCGAGGGCCCTTCCACTCGACCTGGGCGGGCCGCAGCACGGTGACGAGGTCGTTCGGCCCCGGCCACGGAGCGCCGTGCCAGCCTGCTGCCGAGCTGCCACCGAGGACCGCGCCCGGGGGCAGCAGGAGCGCCACCGCCTCGCAGCGCAGCCGGTGGTCGAACGGCAGCGCGGGATCTGCGTAGACGCCCTGGACGACGCGGCGGAACGACCGCAACTGCCGCGGCGTCAGGTCACCGGTGGACACGGCATGGCTGCCGACGAAGACGCCGGTGACGAAGCGGGCAGCACTGGGCACCCGGAGAGGGTCGCCCGGCCGGCCCACCCTCGCCGTCGTCGTCCACAGCTGCGACAGAAATGGCCATTTCTGCCGCAAAGGGGTGTGGACACGCGGCTGGCGGGCGGGGGCGCGGGGGCGGCGGCCGCAGACTGGGCGCATGACCGGTCAGCCGTACGAGCAGGAGTGGGACGTCGTCCCGCCCGGGTCCGTCCCCCCTCCCCCGCCGCCCGCGTACGGCGCCCCGCCCCCGTACGGCGCCCCGCCCCCGTACGGCGCCGTGCCGCCGTACGGGCAGGTCCTCCCCTCCCCGCAGCCGGTCCCGTACGGGCCCGGCTGGGCGGCGGTGCCGCTCGCGCCGCCGGCGTGGCCGCACGGACCCGGTCGGCCGGGGACGGCGACCACCGCGGCCGTGCTCGGCTTCGTCACCGGCGGCCTGACCGCGCTGGTGTCGCTGGCCCTCCTCGTCGCGGTGCTCACCGGCGCCGAGGACGACCCGATCACCGTCACGCTGCTGCTCGGGCTCCCGTGCGCGGCCGGGCTGGTCACCGGGGCGGCGCGGCTGCTGGGCCGGCGCTCCCCGACGGTCCTCTTCGCCTCCGCGCTCGCCTCGGTCGTCGTCCTCTTCCTCGCCCTCGTCGCGGGGGCCGTGTCGCAGAGCGCCGACGACATCGCCGGCTTCAGCGTCTTCCTCGTGCTCGCGCTGCCGCTGCCGGTGCTGACCGCGGTGTTCGCCCGGCTGCCCGGCACGCTGGGCTGGGCCGGCTCGCGCGCCTGAGGGAGCCGCGCGCCGGAGGCAGCTCAGCGGCGGCGGGCCTTGTCGGCGTACATCGCCGCGTCGGCCTCCCGGACCACCACCTCCTGCGCCTCCTCGGGGTCCACGCCGCCGTCGACCGAGCCGATCCCGATGCTCAGGCCCACCCGCACGGTGGTCGAGCCGATGCTCAGCGAGCCGGGGAACGCCTCCCGCAGCCGCGCGGCCAGCACCTCGGCGTCGGCCCGCTCGGTGTTCTCGCAGACGACGGCGAACTCGTCGCCGCCCAGCCGGGCCGCGGTGTCGCTGGCCCGCAGCACCGAGGCCAGGTGCCCGGCCACGGCCACGAGGACGGCGTCACCGACGGGGTGACCGAACTGGTCGTTGACCGCCTTGAACCCGTCGAGGTCGAGCACGAGCACGCAGGTCGGCGTGTGCTCGCGGTGACCGCGCTCGAGCGCGTGCCGCAGCCGGTCGCGGAACAGCAGCCGGTTGGGCAGCCCGGTGAGCGGGTCGTGCGCCGACAGGTGCAGCAGCCGGGCCTCCATCGCCTTGCGCTCGGTCACGTCCTCGACCACCAGGACCAGGTGCGGCGCGGCGACGCCCGGGGTGCCGTCGACCCAGGACGACGTCACCTGGACCGGCACGACCTGCCCGTCGGCCCGCACCATCCGGCACTCCTGCCGGGCCCGGCCGCGGCTCTCCTGCAGGCCGGCGTAGACGGCGACCGCGCCGGCCACGTCCTCGGGGTGGGTGACGGCGAACAGCGTCGTGCCGCGCAGCGTCCCGGGCTCGCGGCCGAGCAGCTCGCCGAGCGCGGCGTTCGCCTCGATCAGCACGCCCTCCGGGGTGCTCAGCGCCACGCCCATCGGCGAGTTCGTGAACGCGCTGCCCAGGTCGGGGGGCGGCAGGGTGCCCGTGGCACTCCCTCCGTCCACGGCACCTCCCTCCCGCACCTCGGCTCGGTGTACCGACCCCAGTCATTACCTCCTGCGTTCCACGTGGAACCCCCTGGCGTAGCAGGATGGTCGGGTTCCCCCGTCCGGGCGAGCAGACAGGAGGGCAGCCGTGCCGTCGGACTTCGACCTGGTGCTGCCGACGGCGGTCGACGTCCGCGAGGTCGGCATGCGTGACGGGCTGCAGCTGGAGGCCCCCGTCCCGCTCGAGGGCAAGCTGGCGATGCTCGAGGCGCTGGTCGCCACGGGCGTCCGCCGCATCGAGGTGACGTCGTTCGTCTCGCCGAAGGCCGTCCCCGCGCTGGCCGACGCCGACCGGGTGGCCGCCGAGCTGTCCCGGTGGCCGGGCGTGCACTGGTCGGCGCTGGTCGCCAACCCCCGCGGCGCGGTCCGCGCGGTCGACGCCGGCCTCGCCGACCTGGAGCTGGTCGTGTCCGCCTCCGACGGGCACAGCCGGGCCAACGCCGGCCGCTCCACCGCCGAGGCGCTGGCCGGCGTCGGCGAGGTGGCCGCGCTGGCGCACGGCGCCGGCGGCTCGCTGGAGGTCGTCGTCGCCACCGCGTGGGACTGCCCGTTCGACGGGCGCACCCCGATCGCCCGCACCGTCGACGTCTGCCGCGCCGCGGTCACCGCCGGCGCCGACGCCCTGTGCCTGGGCGACACCATCGGGACGACGACGCCGGCGCGGGTGGTCCGCCTGCTGCACGCCGTCCGCCGCGCCTGCCCCGGCACCCCGGTCGCGGTGCACTTCCACGACACCCGCGGCACCGGCCAGGCCAACGCGCTGGCCGCCGTCCAGGCCGGGGTGACCCAGCTCGACGCCTCCGTCGGCGGGCTCGGCGGCTGCCCGTTCGCGCCCGGCGCGAGCGGCAACATCGCCACCGAGGAGCTCGTCCACTGGCTGGAGGAGTCCGACGTGCGCACCGGGATCGACCTCGACGCGCTGCTGGCCGCCGCGCGGGTCACCGAGTCCGCGGTCGGCCACGAGCTGCCGAGCTCCCTGTACCGCGCCGGCGGCCGCTCGGTGCCCCGGGCGGCCGCCGGGACGACGGCGTGAGCGGTCCGGCGGAGGTCGTCGACCCACGGGTCATGCGGGACGTGCTCGGCCACTTCGCCTCCGGCGTCACCGTGGTCACCGCGGACGCCGACGGCGGCCCGATCGGCTTCACCTGCCAGTCGTTCAGCTCGCTGTCGCTGGACCCGCCGCTGGTGGCCCTCGCGCCCTCGCGCACGTCGAGCACCTGGCCGCGGCTGCGGGACATCGGCCGGTTCTGCGTCAACGTCCTCGCCGAGGACCAGTCCGGGCTGTCGGCGGCGTTCGCCCGCTCGGGCGCCGACAAGTTCGCCGGCGTCCCGTGGCGGCCGAGCCGGCACGGCTCCCCCGTGCTCGACGGCGTCGTCGCGTGGATCGACTGCACGCTGTGGGCGGAGTACGACGGCGGTGACCACACCATCGTCGCGGCCCGCGTGCTGGACCTCGGCGCCGACCCGGGCCGCCGCCCGCTGCTGTTCCACCGCGGCCGCTACGGCCTCGCGGAGGACAACGGGGGCTGAACGCCCTTCCGCGGGGTCCGCCAGCCGAAGCGGACGGCGATCAGCGCAACGTCGTCGCGGCCGTCGAGGGTGCCGCTGACCGCGGCGTCGCACAGGTCGCGGGGCGAGGCGTCGGCCGGGGTGGCCGACAGCCGCTCCACCAGCGCGGCGATGCCCTGGTCGAGGTCCGAGCCGGGGGTCTCCACCAGCCCGTCGGTGTAGGCGAGCACCGTGGAGCCCGGCGGCAGCCGCAGGGTCCGCGTCCGCCGCTCGGCGGCGGCGTCGACGCCGACCAGCAGGCCGGTGACGCCGTCGACCGGCGTCACGGACCCGTCGGGTGAGCGCAGGAGCAGCGGCGGGTGGCCGGCGTTGGCCAGCTGCGCGGTCCAGGCGCCGCCGGGCCCGTCCGGGGGGAGGGCGCGCAGGTAGGCCATCGTGGCCAGCGAGGCGACCCGCAGGCCCTGCACCAGCCGGTCGACGCGGGTGAGCACCGTGCTCGGGTACGGGTCGGGGGCGTCCCAGAGGCAGGCGCGGATGAGCCCGCGCAGGTGCCCCATCGCGGCCGCCGCGGCGACGTCGTGGCCGACGACGTCGCCGACGACCATCCCGACCGACCCGTCGGGCAGCTGCAGCAGGTCGTAGAAGTCCCCGCCGACGTCGGCCGCGGTCGAGGCGCTGACGTAGTGCGCGGCGGCCTCCAGACCGGGGATCTCCGGCAGGTCCGGCAGCAGGGACCGCTGCAGGGTGTCGGCGACGGCGTGCTCCTGCTGGTAGAGCCGCACGTTGTCCATGACCAGGGCCGCCCGGCGGGCGAGGTCCTCGACCAGCCCGACGTCGTCGGGGGTGAACGGGCGCTCCGGCGAGGTGCGCACCAGCGTGATCGCCCCGCGGGTCCGGCGGCGGGCCACCATGGGCGCGCTCAGCGCCGACGCCGCGCCCAGCCGCCCGGCGATCTCCTGGGCCACCGGGGAGGCGGTGGCGTCGTCCAGCCGCTCGGGCAGCCGCTCGACCAGCACCGCGCGCGAGGTGGTGATGCTGCGCTGGCTCGGCGAGTCCGGCGGCAGCCGCAGGGCGTGCCCGGCGTCGAAGCGGCGCAGGTCGGTGCGCTGGTGCTCGCGGTCGCGGGAGACCAGCTCCCGGACCTCGCCCGACTCGTCGACGAGCGTGATGACCGCCCAGTCGGCCAGCTGCGGCACGCACAGGGCGGCCAGCCGGTCGAGCACGTCGGCGATGTCGAGGGTGGCGATCAGCGCGCTGGTGGCCTCGGCCATGAGCGCGAGCCGGGCCTGGGCGCCCTCGGCGTCGCGCTGCGCCTGCTCGGCGTCGCGCTGGGCCTGCTCCGCGACCGACCGGGCGAGCTCGGCCTCCTGCCGGGCGGCCTGCTCGGCGGCGAAGGCGGCCTCCCGCTCGGCCTCCACCCGCACCCGCTCGGTGACGTCGGTCTGCACGCCGACGAAGCTGACCAGCTCGCCGTCGCCGTCGAACACCGGGCTGATCGCGAGCTGGTTCCAGAAGGCGGTGCCGTCGCGGCGGTGGTTGAGCAGCGTGACGGTGACCGCCTCCCGCGCCCGCAGGGCGGCGCGGATCTGCTCGATGGTCCCCCGGTCGGTGCTGGGGCCCTGCAGGAAGCGGCAGTTGCGGCCCACCGACTCCTCGTAGGAGTACCCGGTGATCCGGGTGAAGGACGGGTTGACCCAGACCAGCGGGTCGTCCGGCTGGCGGGGGTCGGTGATGGTGAACGCGATGTCGGTGGCCACCACGGCCCGCTCGCGCAGCGCCTGCAGCTCGGCGTCGGCGTCCTCGCCGCCGGCGTTCTCGACCTCCAGCAGCACCACCAGGGACAGCTGCTGGGCGCTGCCCGGCTGCGACAGGGGGAAGCCGGTCACCCACAGCAGCCGGTCCGCGTCGCCGTCGTCCTCCCGCGCCCGGCCGGCGTCGGTGCTGCGGCCCGGCGAGAGCCGCACCGCCTCGCCGGTCACCGGCTGGCCCTGGGCGACCAGGGACAGGGGGCCGCTGGTGCGCGCGAGCGGCGCGCCGCCGAGGTCGGTGAGGCCGGCCGACGCGCCCCAGGTGTCGACGTCGACCGGGAGGCGGACGTTGCCGGCCATCTCGACCGCGGCGGTGTTCGCGTAGGTGACCGCGCCCGACTCCTGGTCGATGAGCAGGACCGCGACCGGGACGTCGGCCAGGACCGCCGGCAGGGCCGTGGAGGCGGAGCGGTTCCCGCGGTGCTCGGAGACGACCGCGGTGGCGGCACTGACGATGCCGGCCTGCCGGTCGGGGGCGCCGTCGCGGGCCGGCGCCGTGGCCTCGGCCATGACGGCGCGGGTGCGCGGGGGGATGCCGTCACCGGGCGGGGAGTCGGTGGGGGCGCCCACGCCGGGCAGCAGGCCGGGCGGCGGCCTCTGCTCCTCTCGCGGTGGGTTCCCGTCCGGTCGCACGCAACGAATCTACCGGCTGCCCCGGGCCGGTCGCTCCCGACCGCGGGGTGACCTGCCCGGACAGGTGTGCCCGGCTCCCGCCTGGGCACCCCTCCCGGGGACCACTCGGGAGGGAGACGTCATGGGACTGCTCGACCGGCTCCTCGGCCGACGACGCGCGCCGGAGCCCCCGGCCTACGGCGGCTACGACGGCTACGCCACGCCCGCACCGGCCCCGCCCGCGCCCCCGCGGGCCTCCGGCGACCGCCGGCTCACCGACCAGCAGGCCATCGAGCGCTACCGCTACCTGCTCGAGACCGCGCCGCCGGACCAGATCGAGCAGGCGCACGCCGAGGCCTTCGGCCAGCTCACCCCGGAGCAGCGGCAGGAGGTGCTCACCCAGCTCGCGGCCGGCGTGCCGGCGTCCGAGCGCCCGCGCAGCGACGACGCCCAGACGCTGGCCCGGGTCGCCACCCGCGCCGAGCTCCGCCAGCCCGGGTTCCTCGAGCGGACCTTCGGCGGCTACGGCGGCGGCCCGGGCTACGGCGCGGGCTACGGCCCCGGCCCCGGCTACGGCCCCGGCCCCGGCTACGGGGGTGGCGGGTACGGCTACGGCGGCGGCTACGGGCCCCGGATGGGCGGGTTCGCCAGCTCGATCGGCGGCAGCATGCTCGGCACCATCGGCGGCCTCGTCATCGGGACGGCGGTCGCCGACGCGCTGTTCGACACGGGCCTCGGCGACGGCGGCCTGTTCGGCGGCGGCGACGAGGAGGCGTACGCCGAGGGCTACCAGGACGGCGCCGAGGACGGCGCCGAGGACGGCGACGGCGGCGGGGACGGCGGCGGGGACGGCGGGGGCGACTACGCGGCCTCCGAGGGCGACTACGGCGGCGACCCGGGCGCCGACTTCGCCGGCGGGGCCGACAGCGGCTTCGACGGCGGCGGGGACTTCGGCGGCGACTTCGGGGGTGGCGACTTCTGACCGCTCAGGACCGGCCGGGACCGTCCTCGGGGACGGTCCCGGCCGCCTCCTCCCCCGCCGCCACCTCGGCCTGGTGGCGCAGCCACAGCAGGCCGAGCACCGGCAGAACCAGCGGCACGAACCCGTAGCCGCGGCCGAACGCCGACCACACCGTCTCGTCCGGGAAGGCCGCCCGGTCCACCAGCGACAGCACGCCCACCACCAGCACGCCGGCCAGCTCCACCGAGCACGCGACGAGGGCGGTCCGCCGTCCTCCCCGACCGCCGCGGGCCAGCCCGACGGTGGCGACCACGTAGACGACCGCGGCCAGGGCCGACAGCAGGTAGGCCACCGGCGCCTCGTCGAAGCGGGTGGCCAGCTGCACGCCGGCGCGAGCGCCGGCGGCCAGCGCGAAGACCGCGTAGACGGCCACCAGCACGCGGCCCGGCCCGGCGGCGGTCCCGCCCGGCGCGGTGCCCCGCGCGTCCCGCTCAGGCACCCGGGGCCTCCCAGAGCTGCACCAGCCGCCACACCATGACCGCGGTGACCAGCGACGCCACGGCCAGCACCGTGCCCGCCCAGCGGCTGGGCTCGGTGCGCGACCACAGCACCCCGGCCACCGGCAGCAGGACGACGCCGGCCAGGTAGCCGACGAACGTCGCCGTCTCCGGGGGCCGCTGCCCGCCCGCCAGCGCCACCGCCGCCACCACTGCCTGGACGACGAGCAGCACCTCGAGCACCGCGGCGCCGGCCAGGTGCAGCAGGCCGATGCGCCGGCGGGCGAGGGTGGACGCCAGGCCGGCCAGGGCGACCAGCAAGGCCACCGCCGTGGCCGACCAGACGAGGAGGGCGTTCATCGCCCTCATGATCGCGCGCCCTCCGGGGGAGCCGGGACCGGGCGCGGGGTAGGCAGGGGGTCATGACCGTCCGCGACCTGCTGGTGGACCTGTGCACGGAGCACCTGGACGCCGTCACCGGCGACCCGGTGCCGCTGCAGGCCCTGGTCGGCCTCCTCGCGGCGTGCGGGGTGGCCGAGCCGAGCACGCGGGTCGCCACGTCGGCACTGCGCCGCGCCGGCCGGCTGACCGCGTCCCGGCGCGGGCGGGAGACGCTGCTCGCCCCGACCGCGGCACTGCGCGCGGCGGTCGCCGCCCGCGACGAGCGGGTCCGGCGGCGGCTGGACCCGTGGGACGGGGCGTGGCGGATGGTCGTCTACGGCGTCCCGGAGACCGACCGGGCGGCCCGCGAGCGGGTGCGGCGCGCGCTCGCCCGCGCCGGCTTCGGCCCCCTGGCGCCGGCCACGTGGGTGTCGCCGCACGCCGTCGCGCTGGAGGAGGTGCGCGCCGAGCTGGCCGGCGAGCGCACCTCCCGGCTGGACCTGCTCACCGCGCACGTGGCCGACCCGCGGCTGTCCGACGCCGACCTCGCCGGCCGCTGCTGGGACCTCCCCCGGCTCGGCGCCGCCTGGGTGCGCGTGCTCGACCGGTTGCGCGCGGTCGCCGGTGCGCCGCCCGAGGGTCCGGCCGCGCTCGGGTGCCACCTGCAGCTGCGCGCGGAGATGCGGGCGGTGCTCACCGGCGACCCGCTGCTGCCCCCGGCGCTGCAGCCGGAGGCGTGGCCGGCGCGCGAGGTCCGCGACGCGTGGGCTGCCGTCGGCGCCCGGCTGGCCGCCGCCGCCCGCGCCCACGTCGCCGAGGTCCTGCACTCCCCCGCGGCCCGCGCCGCCCCTCGCGCCGTCGCCTGGTCCGGCCTCCCTGCAGGGGCCCGCCGCGAGCGTGCGAGTGGTGGGGGCAGGGAGGTCCTCCGTCAGCGGTGGACGCCGGACATGTCCGGGTAGCGGTCGCCGACCGCGGCGCCGACCGGGGCGGCCTCGTCGAGCCGGCGCAGGTCGTCGTCGGAGAGCTCGACGTCGGCGGCCGCGGCGTTCTCCTCCAGGTAGCGCACCCGCTTGGTGCCCGGGATCGGCACCACCCCCGGGTTGCCCCCGCGGTCGCTCTGCGCCATCACCCACGCCAGCGCGAGCTGCGACGCCGTCACACCCTTCTCGTCGGCGATCTCCCGCACCCGGTCGACCAGGCGCAGGTTCTGCTCGAACGCCTCGCCCTGGAAGCGCGGGTTGTGCCGGCGGAAGTCGTCGGGCGCGAGGTCGTCGACGCTGCGGATCTGGCCGGAGAGGAAGCCGCGGCCGATCGGCGAGTAGGCGACGAACCCGATGCCGAGCTCGGCGCAGGTGGCCAGGACGCCGTTCTCCTCGGGGTCGCGGCTCCACAGCGAGTACTCGGTCTGCACGGCGGTCACCGGCTGGACGGCGTGCGCGCGGCGGATGGTCTCCGGCGCGGCCTCGGAGATCCCGACGGCGCGCACCTTGCCCGCCTGGACCAGCTCGGCCAGCGCGCCCCAGGTGTCCTCGACGGGGACGGTGGTGTCCACCCGGTGCTGGTAGTAGAGGTCGATGACGTCGACGCCGAGCCGCTCGAGCGAGGCGTCGCAGGCCCGCCGCACGTAGTCCGGCTTCCCGTTGACGCCGCGGAACGAGCCGTCCTCGCCGCGCTCGTTGCCGAACTTGGTCGCCAGCACCACCTCGTCGCGGCGGCCGGCGATCGCCTTCCCGACCAGTCGCTCGTTGGTGAACGGGCCGTACATGTCCGCGGTGTCGAGGAAGGTGACGCCGAGGTCGAGGGCCCGCTGGATCGTGCGCTCGGCCTCGGCCTGGTCGCCGGTGCCGTAGAACTCGCTCATCCCCATGCAGCCCAGTCCCATGGCGGGGACGGACAGGGACCCGAGGGTGCGTGTCTGCATGCGCCGCTCCTGCCCGCACCGGGACGGGGGCAACCGGCCGTGAGGGGACCCCGCCGTTCCGTTGCTCCGCAGGCTGTGGCAGGTTAGGCCGTCCTCACTTAGGGCAGCCTGACCTACTTCCGACCAGGAGAACGATGCGCACCGCGACCCGGCCGCTGGCGGCCGCCTCCCTGTCCCTCGCCACGGTCCTCGCGCTCGGCGCGTGCTCGTCCGACGAGCCGGTCGCCGAGGCCGCGACCGACGCCGGGACGGTCACCTGGACGTGGGACCGGAACACCGCCGCCGAGGACCAGGAGCCGGAGTACGAGGAGACGACGGTCGAGGTGCCCGTCGACCCCGAGCGGATCGTCGTCTTCGACATGGCCAGCCTCGACACCATCGGCGCGCTGGGCGGGGAGGTCGCCGGCGCCCCGCTGGACTCGGTGCCGGACTACCTGCAGCAGTACCTGGCCGACGACGCCTTCAACGCGGGCACCCTGTTCGAGGCCGACCTGGTCGAGATCGAGTCGCAGCAGCCCGACCTCATCGTCATCGGCGGCCGCTCCGCGGCGCTCTACGAGGACCTCAGCGAGATCGCCCCGACGGTGGACCTGAGCCTGCGCGGCTCCTACACCGAGACCCTCGAGCGCAACGCCACCTTCCTCGGCGAGGTGCTCGGCGCGGAGGACGAGGCGGCCGCGGCCGTCGCCGACCTGGAGGCGGGGATCGAGGAGGCGCGGGCCGCCACCGCCGACGCGGGCACCGGCCTCGGCCTCATGGTGTCCGGCGGCGAGCTCAGCGCGATGGCCCCGGCCGGCGAGGGCGCGGACGCCCGCGGCGCGCGCGGCGGGCTGATCTACGACGCGTTCGGCGTGCAGCCCGTCGTCGACGACATCCAGGCCGCCACGCACGGCGAGCCGGTCTCCTTCGAGTTCCTGCTCGAGACGGACCCCGACCACCTGTGGGTCGTCGACCGCGACGCCGCCACCGGCGAGGAGGGCGCGCAGGCGGCCGCGGCGGTGCTCGACAACGACGTCGTCGCGCAGACGACCGCCGCCCAGCGAGGCCAGATCCACTACCTCGACCCGGTCGCCTGGTACGTCGTCTTCGGGGGCATCGACACCACCCGGATCATGATCGACGACGTCCTGCAGATCGCCGGCTGAGTCCCGCCCCTCCGTGACGGCACTCGCCACGGGCCGGACGAGCACCCCCGTCCCGGCGCGTCCCCGGCGCACCGGCGTGGGGGTGCTCGTCGGCGTGCTGCTCGCGGTCCTCGCGGTCGCGAGCCTGTTCATCGGCGTCTCCGACGTCTCCCCGGTGTCGGTGCTCACCGACGGCACCGCCGCCTTCCTGCTCGTGGCCAGCCGGATCCCGCGCACCGTGGCGCTGGTCCTCGCCGGCGCCTCGCTGGGCATCGCCGGGCTGATCATGCAGATGCTCGTGCGGAACAGGTTCGTGGAGCCGAGCACCACCGGCGTCACCGAGTTCGCCACGCTCGGCATGCTCGTGACGACGGTGTTCCTGCCGGGGCTGGCCGTCGTCGGCAAGACGGCCGTCGCCGCGGTGTTCGGCCTGCTCGGCACCTGGGTGTTCCTGCGGGTGGTGCGGGCGGTACCGGTCCGCCAGCTCGTGCTCGTCCCGCTGGTCGGCATCGTGCTCGGCGGCGTCGTCGGGGCGGTGACGACGTTCTTCGCCTACCGCCTGGACCTGCTGCAGTCCCTCGGGCAGTGGGCGCAGGGCAGCTTCGCCGGCGTCGTGCAGGGCCGGTACGAGCTCGTGTGGATCGCCGGCGTGATGGTCGTCGTCGCCTGGGTGGCCGCCGACCGGTTCAGCGTCATCGGCCTCGGCGAGGAGTTCGCGACCAACCTGGGCCTGGACCCCCGCCGCGTCGTCGCCGTCGGGATGGTCGTCGTCGCGGTGATCACCGCGGCGGTGCTGGTCACCGCGGGGCTGGTCCCGTTCCTCGGCCTCGTCGTCCCGAACGTGGTCAGCCTGCTGATCGGGGACAACGTGCGCCGCGCGATCCCGTGGGTCGCCGCGCTCGGGGCCGTGTTCGTCGTCGCCTGCGACATCCTGGCGCGGGTCCTGCGCTTCCCCTACGAGATCCCGCTGTCGGTCGTCGTCGGCATCGTCGGCGCGGTGCTGTTCCTCTGGCTGCTGCTGCGGAGGGGGAGCCGTGCTCACTGACCCCGCCCCGACGACGGTCCGCCCCCGCGTGGCGGTGCGCGTGCGCCGGGCCGGGCCCGCGGCCCGCCTGGCCGTGCTCGGCGCCGCCGCGGTCGTCCTGACCGCGCTCCACCTGTTCACCGACGTCCCCGGCTCGCTGGCCTACGCGCTGGAGAAGCGCGGCCTGACGGTGGCCGCGATGGTCGTCGTCGCGGCCGCGGTCGGGGTCTCGACGGTCGTCTTCCACACGATCACCCAGAACCGCGTCCTCACCCCGTCGATCATGGGGTTCGACGCGTTCTACGTGCTGGTGTCGACCGTCGTCGTCTTCGCCGCCGGGTCCGCGGCGTTCCTGGCGGCCGACCCGCTCGTCCTGTGGGCGGTGCAGGTGGCGGTCATGGTCGGGTTCAGCGCCGTCCTGTTCACCTGGCTGTTCGGCGGGAAGCGGCGCTCGATCCACCTGATGCTCCTGGTCGGCGTCGTGCTGGGCACGTTCTTCCGCGCCCTCGGCGAGTGGATGCAGCGGATGCTCGACCCGCTGGACTTCCAGGTGCTCTCCGACGCCTTCTTCGCCTCCCTGACCCGGCCGGACGAGACGCTGCTGGCGCTCACCGCGGTGCTCGTCGTCCTCGGCTGCGCGGTGGTCGTGCCGCTGCTGCGCACCCTCGACGTGCTCACCCTCGGCGAGCCGGCCGCCGTCGGCCTGGGCGTCGACCACCGGCGCGTGGTGATGACGCTGTTCCTGGTCGTCTCGGTGATGGTCGCGGCGTCGACCGCGCTGGTCGGGCCGATCCTGTTCTTCGGTCTGGTCGTCGCCAACGTCGCCTACTCGTGGGCGGGCTCGTTCCGCCACGTGTGGACGGTGCCCACGGCGGTGCTCCTCGGCGTCGTCTGCCTGCTCGGCGGCCAGCTGGTCCTGGAGCGGCTGCTCGGCTTCGGCGGCACCCTCTCCACGGTCATCGACTTCGCCGGCGGCCTGTTCTTCCTGTACCTCGTCCTGCGGAAGGGGGCGCGGTGATCGCGCTCGAGGGCGTCACCAAGCGCTACGGCGGCCAGACGGTGGTCGACGACGTCACGATCCGCTTCGGCGGCGAGGGGGTGACGGCGCTCATCGGCCCCAACGGCGCGGGCAAGTCGACGCTGTTCGGCCTCGTCGGCCGCCTGGTCCGGCCCGACGCCGGGCGGGTCACGGTGGACGGCCTGGACGTCGCGACGACGCCGTCGCAGGAGCTGGCCCGGCGGCTGGCCGTGCTGCGCCAGGACAACCACGTCGCCGCGCGGCTGACCGTCTCCGACCTCGTGGGGTTCGGGCGCTTCCCGCACTCCCGGGGCCGGCTCACCGTCGCCGACCGCGAGCACGTCGACCGGGCGCTCGCCTACCTGGAGCTCGATCCCTACCGGGACCGCTTCCTCGACGAGCTCTCCGGCGGTCAGCGCCAGCGCGCGTTCATCGCGATGGTCCTCGCGCAGGACACCGAGTACGTGCTGCTCGACGAGCCGCTCAACAACCTCGACCTGCGGCACATGGGCGAGATCATGCGGCTGGTCCGGACGATGGCCGACGAGCTCGGCAAGCGGGTCGTCACCGTGCTGCACGACGTCAACTCCGCGGCGGCCCACGCCGACCGCATCGTGGCCATGCGGGACGGCGCCGTCGTCGCGGACGCCCCCGCCCGCGACGTCATGCGTCCCGAGGTGCTGGCGGCCGTCTACGACACCACCGTCGACGTCCGGGAGATCGACGGCCGGCCGGTCGCCCTCTACTACGGCTGAGGTCCCTCGCGGCGGTCCGTGCGTCTCGGGTCGCCGCCCAGCCCGTTGCGCCGCTGACCTGCGGGAAGTGTCGTACCCCGGCCGTGGCGTGCGGGATGTGCAGGAGGTGGGCGGTCCCGGGTCGCTCATCGAGCGTGCGCTCGTCGACGCGGCCCTGCACCGGCCGCCGCGGCTGCCGGTGAGCCTGCTGACCCGCGAGCAGAGGGCCGCCGAGCTCGAACGGGTGCAGGCCTCAAGGCGATGGCCGCCGCCTACGAGGCCGAACTCGTCCTCGGCCCGGCCGACGACTCCCCCGACGACGCCGAGCCCGCACATGACACCCCCGGTGCGAGGGGTGGCTCATGGGCGCCGGATCCCGAGCTGCCAGGTGTGTCGGAGTTCTTTCCCGCCGAACTGGCGCTGGTCCTCAACGTCGGCCGGGGCACCGCCTCCCACCTGGCGCACCGGGCGTGGACGTACCGCTCGCACCTGCCCGCGACCTGGGCAGCACTCGCCGCCGGCACCCTGGACGAGGCCCGCGCCA
>NZ_JBJGZH010000020.1:0-86538 GCF_054050415.1 Geodermatophilus sp. SYSU D01180
GCTGCCCCTGCCCCCGCCGCTCCCGGCGGCCGCGGGCCAGCTGCTGGACCAGGCCACCCGGGCCCTGGCCGAGGCCCGGCACGCCCCCGACGCGTGCCGCCGCTACGCCACCGCGCACCTGGCGGGGGGGGGGGGCGCCGGGGGCGGGCTGGGCGCCCGCCCCCCCGCCCCCCCCCCCCCCCCCCCCCCCCCCCCCCCCCCCCCCCCCCCCCCCCCCCCCCCCCCCCCCCCCCCCCCCCCCCCCCCCCCCCCCGACCGGGGGACGTCAGCTCAGGCCGAGCTCGCCCTGGAACTGTCCGGCCTCCAGCCGCTCCTTCACCGTGCCGAGGAACCGCGCGGCGTCGGCGCCGTCGACGATCCGGTGGTCGTAGGTGAGGGCCAGGTAGACCATCGAGCGCACCGCGATGACCTCGCCGAGGTCCGGGTCCTGCACCACGACCGGGCGCTTGACCACGGTGCCGGTGCCCAGGATCGCCACCTGCGGCTGGTTGATGATCGGCGTGTCGAACAGGGCGCCGCGGCTGCCGGTGTTGGTCAGCGTGAACGTGCCGCCGCCCAGCTCGTCCGGGGTCACCTTGTTCAGTCGGGTGCGCTCGGCCAGGTCGGCGATCTTGCGGGCGAGCCCGCCGATGCTCAGGTCGCCGGCGCCGTGGATGACCGGCACGAGCAGGCCGCGCTCGGTGTCGACGGCGACGCCCAGGTTCTCCTGGTCGTGGTAGGTGACCGTGCCGGCCTCCACGTCGACCGAGGAGTTCACGGCCGGGTGGGCCTTGAGCGCCTCGACCGCCGCCTTGGCGAAGAACGGCAGGAACGACAGCTTGACGCCCTCGCGGGCCTCGAAGTCCCGCTTGGCCCGGTCGCGCAGCTTGGCGATCCGCGTGACGTCGACCTCGACGACGGTGGTCAGCTGGGCGCTGACCGCCAGCGACTCGACCATCCGCCGGGCGATGACACCGCGCAGGCGGGACATCTTCTCGGTGCGGCCGCGCAGCGAGGTGTCCGGCTGGGCCGCCGGCGACGGCGTGGTGGGCCGGCCGGCGGCGGCCGGAGCCGCGGCCGGGGCGGCAGCAGGAGCCGCGGCCGGGGCGGAGGCGGCCCCCGCGGCGGCCAGGACGTCCTGCTTGCGGATGCGGCCGCCCACGCCGGTGCCGGTGACGCCGGCCAGGTCGACGCCGTGCTCGGCGGCCAGGCGGCGGACCAGAGGGGTCACGTAGGTGCCGCCACCGTCGGCCGGAGCCGCGGGCGCCGGGGCCTGTGCCTGTGCGGGCTGCGAGGGCTGGTTGCTCTGCTGCGCGCGGACGGTCTCGGCCTCGCCGGACCCGTAGTCGGCCCCGGCGGGGACCGACGGCGGCGCGGCCGGCGGCTGGGGTGCGGGCTGCTGCTCCTGCCGCGGCTCGGGGGCGGGAGCCGGGGCAGGGGCGGGAGCCGGGGCCTCCTGCGGGGCGGGGGCGGGTGCACCGCCACGGGCGGCACCGGACCCGATCACGGCCAGCTGGGCGCCGACCTCGACGGTCTCGTCCTCGTTGACCGTGATCGACAGCAGGGTCCCCGACACCGGGGCGGGGATCTCGGTGTCGACCTTGTCGGTCGACACCTCGAGCAGCGGCTCGTCCGCGGTGACCTCGTCGCCGACCGCCTTGAGCCAGCGGGTGACGGTGCCCTCGGTGACGCTCTCGCCGAGCGCCGGCATGGTCACCGGCGTCCCCTCGCCACCGCCCTGACCGCCGCCCTGGTCGGCGGGGGCCGGGGCCTCGGCGGCGGGGGCGGGCTGCGCCTCGTCGGCGGCGCCGGGGCCGGCGTCCTCCACCTGCTCGACCGGGGTCTGCGGGGTGGTGGCGTCCTCGGCGGAGGCCGGACCGCCGGCACCCGCGCCGTCACCGTCGCCGCCGATCACGGCGAGCTCGGCGCCGACCTCGACGGTCTCGTCCTCGGACACGAGGATCTTGGTGAGGACGCCCGCCGCGGGGGAGGGAATCTCGGTGTCGACCTTGTCGGTCGAGACCTCGAGCAGCGGCTCGTCGACCTCGACCTGCTCACCCTCCTGCTTCAGCCAGCGGGTGACCGTGCCCTCGGTGACGCTCTCGCCCAGGGCGGGCATGGTGACGGAGGTCGGCATCGGGGCGGGGCTCCTTCGTGGTGGCGCGGGTGGGGGAGACGGAGAGCGGAGCCGGCCGGCTCAGCTGTGGGCGTGCAGCGGCTTGCCGGCCAGGGCCAGGTGGGCCTCGCCGATCGCCTCGCTCTGCGTGGGGTGCGGGTGGATCAGGGAGGCGACCTCGTCGGGCAGGGCCTCCCAGTTGAAGATCAGCTGGGCCTCGGCGACGAGCTCGCCGACCCGGCTGCCGACCATGTGCACGCCGACGACCGGGCCGTCCTTCTGACGGATCAGCTTGACCGCGCCCTGGGTCTTGAGGATCTGGCTGCGGCCGTTGCCGCCCAGGTCGTAGACGAGGGTCTCGACGTCGCCGTACTTGTCGCGGGCCTGGGTCTCGGTCAGGCCGACCGAGGCGACCTCGGGGTCGGAGTAGGTGACCCGCGGGACGCCGGCGTAGTCGATCGGCACGACCGGCAGGCCCGCCAGCCGCTCGGCGACGAGGATGCCCTCGCCGAACCCGACGTGGGCCAGCTGCAGGGTCGGGATGAGGTCGCCGACGGCGGAGATGGTCGGGACGTTGGTCTGGCAGTACTCGTCGACCAGCACGTAGCCGCGGTCCATCGCGACGCCGGCCTCCTCGTAGCCCAGGCCCTGGCTGACCGGGCCGCGGCCGATGGCCACCAGCACGATCTCGGCCTCGAACTCCTTGCCGTTCTGCAGGGTGACCTTGACGCCGTTCTCGGTGGACTGCACCGAGGACACCATGTTCCCGAGCTCGAAGTTGATCTTCCGGCGGCGGAAGGCGCGCTCGAGGAGCTTGGAGGAGTTCTCGTCCTCCAGCGGGACCAGGTGCTTGAGGCCCTCGATGATCGTGACGTCGACGCCGAAGGACTTCCAGGCGCTGGCGAACTCGCAGCCGATGACCCCGCCGCCCAGGATGATCGCCGAGGTCGGGACGCGGTCGAGCGCGAGGGCCTGCTCGCTGTCCATGACGCGGACGCCGTCGAGCTCGACGCCGGGGATGGAGCGCGAGTAGGAGCCGGTGGCCAGCAGCACGTGGCGGCCCTCGTAGGTCTGCCCGTTGACCGCGACCGCGGTGGGGGAGACCAGCCGGCCCTCGCCCTCGACGTAGGTGATCTTGCGGCTCTTGATCAGGCCCTGCAGGCCCTTGTACAGCCGCGAGATGACACCGTCCTTGTAGGAGTTGACGCCGTCCATGTCGATGCCGGCCAGCGAGGTCTTCACCCCGAACTGCTCGCCCTCGCGGGCCAGGTCGGCGACCTCGCCTGCGTGCAGCAGGGCCTTGGTGGGGATGCACCCGCGGTGCAGGCAGGTGCCGCCGACCTTGTCCTTCTCGACCAGGACGACCGACATCCCCAGCTCCGCGGCCCGCAGCGCGGCGGCGTAGCCACCCGAGCCACCACCGAGGATGACCAGGTCGGCGGGGGTGGTGGGTGCGCTCACGACGTGCTCCTCGATGCTCTCGGCCTGCCCCACCCGAACGGGTGGGGGATGGTCCTCGACCATCCTGCCACTCCGGGTGACGGGGCAGGCCGAGGGCGGTTGCGTGCCGCGTGCGGCCGGGGTCCCCGGCCGCACGCGAGGTCAGCGGGTCAGCAGGTCCTCGATGGTCGCCAGCAGGGTGCGGACCGGCACCCCGGTGCCGCCCTTGGGCGTGTAGCCCCAGGGCGCGCCGGTGTTGAAGCTGGGGCCGGCGATGTCGACGTGCGCCCAGGGCAGCCCGGCCGGGACGAACTCGGCGAGGAAGTGCGCCCCGACGAGCATGCCGCCCATCCGGTCGGCGTTGGCGTTGACGAAGTCGGCGACCGGCGAGTCGATGCCGCGCCGCAGCTCCTCCGGCATCGGCATCGGCCACATCGGCTCGCCGCTGCGCCGGCTGGCCGCGACGACGGCGTCGCGCATGTCGTCGCTGCCCATGACGCCGGCGGTGCGCGCGCCGAGCGCGACCAGCTGCGCGCCGGTCAGCGTCGAGGTCTCGAGCAGGACGTCGGGGGAGTCCTCGGCCGCGCGGGCGATCGCGTCGGCCAGGATCACCCGGCCCTCGGCGTCGGTGTTGGTGATCTCCGCCTTCTTGCCGTTGCGGAAGGTGACCACGTCCGCGGGGCGGTAGGCGGTGCCGCTGGGCAGGTTCTCCGCCATCGGGACGGTGGCGGTGACCTCGACCGGCAGGCCGAGCTGGGCGACCAGGCAGACGGTGGCGATCACGGCCGCGGCGCCGGCCATGTCGCTCTTCATCTCGTCCATCTTCGCGGCGGGCTTGATCGACAGGCCGCCGCTGTCGAAGGTGATGCCCTTGCCGACGAGGGCGACCTTCTGCTGCGCCTTCTTGCCCGTGTAGGTCAGCCGCAGCAGCCGCGGGCCACGCGCCGAGCCCTTCCCGACGGCCAGGATGCCGCCGTAGCCGCCGGCGGCGAGGTCGTCCTCGTCGAGCACCTCGACCTTCAGGCCGGCTGCCTTGCCCGCGGCGGCGCCGCGGGCGGCCATCTCGGCCGGGTAGAGGTCGTTGGGCGGGGTGTTGACCAGGTCGCGCACCAGCGCGACCGCGTCGGCCACGGCGCGGACCCGTGCCAGCGGGGCCTTGGCCGTGCCGGCGTCGGGGACGACGACGGTGAACTCGCGCGGCGGGGTGGGCCGGTCGGCGGGCAGGCCGGACTTGTAGGCGGTGAACTCGTACGCGCCGAGCAGGGCGCCCTCGCCGACGGCGTGCAGCCGCTCGGCGTCCGGGGTCCCGCCGACGGCGGCCAGCAGGGTGACGACCGAGCCGCGGCCGGCCAGCGCGCGGCTGGCCGCGCCGGCGGCGCGCCGGATCGCCTCGGGGGAGTAGCCGCCGGTGGCCTCGGAGGCGCCGAGCCCGACCGCGGCGACGACGGGGAACGGCCCCTGCCCGAGGCTGGCCACCCGGGTGACCTCGTCCTGGGTGCCGCGCGCCCCGAGGTCGGCCAGGGCGGGCAGCAGCCGGCCGCCGAGCAGGCGGTCCACGGCCTCCGCGCCCGGTGTGGGCAGCGGGCCGGAGGAGCCCTTCCCGATGCCGACGACGACGGCGTCGGCGGGGGTCTTCTCGAGCGGGCGGTCGGTGGCGGTGATCGTGGGCGGCACCGCTCGATCCTAGAAGGACCCCCGTGCCCCCCACGCCTCGCAGGCTCGGCGCGGGCCCCTGCACGGGGGGCCGGTTCCAGCAGGTCGCCGGATAGCGTGCGGGGGTGACCGCGCGGACCTCGCCCCTCCACGACCGCCACGTGGCGGCCGGCGCCAAGCTGGCCGACTTCGGCGGGTGGTCGATGCCGATCGAGTACACCGGCGGCGGGGTGCTCGCGGAGCACGCCGCCGTGCGCGAGGCGGTGGGCCTGTTCGACGTCTCGCACCTGGGCACCGGCACCGTGCGCGGGCCCGGTGCCGCGGCCCTGGTCGACGCGTGCCTGACCAACGACCTCGGGCGGATCGGGCCCGGGCAGGCGCAGTACACGCTGTGCTGCGTCCCCGACGGCGAGGCCGACGCCGGCGGCGTGGTCGACGACCTCATCGTCTACCTGCACTCACCCGACGACGTGCTGCTCGTGCCCAACGCCGCCAACGCGCAGGAGGTCCTCGCGCGGATCGCCGCCGCCGCACCGGCCGGCGTCACGGTGACCGACCGGCACGAGGAGGTCGCCGTCCTCGCCGTCCAGGGGCCGCGGTCGGCCGCCGTCCTCGAGGCCGCCGGGCTGGCCGCGGACCTGGACTACATGGCCTTCGCGGGCGGCGCGGGGCAGGAGGTCACCGTCTGCCGCACCGGCTACACCGGCGAGCACGGCTACGAGCTGCTCGTCGCCGCCGAGCGGGCCGGCGCGCTGTGGGACCGGCTGCTCGAGGCCGGCGCCGCCGAGGGCATCCGCGCGTGCGGGCTCGGCGCGCGGGACACCCTGCGCACCGAGATGGGCTACCCGCTGCACGGGCACGAGCTGTCCCGGGAGATCACCCCCAACCAGGCGCGCAGCGGCTGGGCGGTCGGCTGGAGGAAGCCGGCCTTCTGGGGTCGGCAGGCGCTGCTGGCCGAGCGCGAGGACGGCCCGACCCGGCTGCTGTGGGGCCTGCGCGCCACCGGCCGCGGCATCCCGCGTCCCGGCATGGACGTCCTCGACGAGGCCGGCCGCCGCGTCGGCGAGGTCACCAGCGGCACGTTCTCCCCGACGCTGCGCACCGGGATCGCGCTGGCCCTGCTCGACGCCGCGGCCGGCGTCGCCCCGGACACCCCGCTGGCCGTCGACGTCCGTGGCCGCCCGCAGCCCGTGGTCGCCGTCCGGCCGCCGTTCGTGCCCTCGCACGTGCGCTGAGGAGGGCGCCCGCTGGGGGAGGCCGTCAGGCCTTCTTCTTCGACTCCTTGGTCGGCTCGGGCGGGTCGGGCAGCTCGTCGGCCATCGTGGCGTTGCGCTGGCCCATGGGGACCGGCGGGCCCTCGGTGGTGTCCTCGGCCGTCTGGTGCTCGGCCTCGGAGTTGATCTCTGCGCCCAGCAGGACCAGGTAGCAGGTCAGGTACAGCCACAGCATCAGCACGATGACGCCGGCGATGGCGCCGTAGGTCCTGTCGTACGAGCCGAAGTTGTTGACGTAGAAGCTGAAGCCCAGGCTGACCAGCGCCCAGATGACCGTGACCACGATCGCGCCGAGGCTGACCCACTTGAGCTGCGGCGCGTCGCGGTCGGGCGCCACCCGGTAGAGCACCGCCAGCGAGCCGGCGAACACCCCGAGCAGCAGGACCCAGCGCACGACCTGCGCCAGGACCGTCCCGACGACGCCCAGCGGCAGCGCGTCGAGCACCGCCGGGACGACGGCGACCAGCGTGAAGGTGACCAGCACGAACACGATGGCGCCGAGCGTGAGCCCGAGCGCCATGGCCTTGCGCTTGACGAAGCCGCGGGTCTCCACCTCGTCGTAGGCGATGTTCACCGCGGTGATGACGTTGCCCGTGCCGCCCGACGCCGACCACAGCGCCGCGAGCACCGAGATCACCAGCGACACCGACAGCGCGCCGCCGCTGTTCTGCGTGATCGCGGTGAGCTGGTCGCCGATCAGGGCGGCCGCCTCGTCGGGGAGCTGCGCCGACAGGCTCTCGACCTGCCGGGCGACGGTCTCCGGCGAGGCCACCAGGCCGTAGATGGAGATCGTCGCGATCAGCGCCGGGAAGATCGCGAGGAAGGCGAAGAACGCGACACCGCCGGCGATGATCGGCATGTTGTCGGCGTTGTTCTCCGCCCACGCCCGCTTGACGATCTGCTTCCAGCCCCGGGCCGGGATCTCCGTGGGCTTGTCCGCGTGCATCCCGGGGAGCTCGGCCGGGGTCGGGCCCCCGGGCGGCACCCGGCCCGCGTCGGCCGCCTCCTCGCCCCGGGCGGCCCGCTCGGCCGCCTCCCGCGCGGCCGCCCGCCGGGCGGCCTTCTCCTCGACCCGCTCGCGGATCCGGTCGACCGCGCTGTCGCGCTGCCTGGTCCCGGACATGCCAGGCCCCCTCCCGTCGGTCGCCGTCGTCCCGGCGTCAGTCGCCCGGCCAGCTGCCGGTGAGCTTGGTGAAGCCACGCGCGCCGGCCCGGTCGATCGCCGCCTTGGTCGCGGCGAAGATCGCGCCCTGGATCGCCGCGGCGAGGACCACCTCGCGCATGCGGTACTCGCTCTGCAGCGCGTCGGGGGCGTCGTCCTCCCCGGAGATGCGCTTCCACACCTGCTTGAACACCGCCCCGGACACGATGCCGGCGAGGATGCCCCCGACCAGGCCGACCGGGCGGTAGACGAGCTTCGCGCCCTTGCTGCTCACGTGCGCACCTTCCTCGCGGCCTTCCGGGTCCGCTGCTTCGTCCTCCGCGCGTTCCGCGCCACCGCCCGGCGGGCCCGGGCCGCCTCGCGGGCGGCCTCCTTGCGGGCCCGGTGGGCCTCGGCGCGGGCCTGCGCCACGGCGGCCGCCGACCCGGCGGCCGGGGCCCGGCGGCGCTTGCGGCGCCGCCGCCAGACGACCAGCCCGACCAGGCCGGCGAGCGCGGCGCCGGCGCCGATGACGGCGGGCGGGCTCTCGCGGTAGGTCTCGACGGCGGTGTCCTTGGCGCGGGCCGCGCCCTCCTTGGCCCGGGCGGGGACGTCGAGGCGGTGGCTGAGCTCGTCGACGGTGCGGCTGAGCTGCTCGCGGGTGGCCTCGATGTCGGCCTTGATGGCCTCGGGGTCGGTCGGGCCGTTCGCCGCGGCGTCGTCGGGACGGGAGCTCCCGGTCGGGGTGCTCATCGGCGCGCACTCTCCTTCACCGTCGCGATGTCGGCCTTCGTGCTGGCGATCGCCTCGGTGGGCACCGGCGGCGTCCCCTTCTGCACGTCCTTCCTGCCGACCAGCGCCAGGACCCCGGCGACGGCGAACAGCACGACGGCGACGATCAGGGCGGCGAGCCAGGCGGGCAGGACGACGTCCAGGGCCAGGACGGCGGTGGCGACCAGCACGCACAGCCCGAGGAAGCCGAACAGCCCGGCGCCGCCGAACAGGCCGGCGCCGACGCCCAGGCGCTTGGCCTTCTGGGTCATCTCGGCCTGGGCCAGCCGGGCCTCGTCGCGGACCAGGCGGGAGACCTGCTCGGTCAGCTGGCTGATCAGCTGGCCGGTCGAGGCCTCGTCGGCCGTCGGCGGCGGGGGTGTGGCGCGCGAGGCGCCCGCGGGGGGCACGGTCATCGGTCCTCCGGGGGAACGGGGCGGTCGATGACCTCCCATGCCCGGGGAGATCGGCGGCGTAACCCCGCAGGTGGTCACACCCCGGACACGGCGCGGGACGCGGGGCGTGTCGCGGCGCGGTCACTACCCTCGCGCCATGAGCTGGACGTGGCGGCTGGAGGACCCGACCGGCGCGACCCTGGACCCGGCCGCGCTCGGCGTCGAGATGCCGCCCGCGGACAACCAGGGCGACGCCGAGTCGTGGCTGGGGGAGAACTGGCGGGACCTGCTGGCCCGGGGCGTGGCCACGGTGAGCCTGTTCGACGGCGACACCCGGGCCTACGGGCCGATGGCGCTGGCCCCGGCCTGAACCTCGACTCGAGGTCGAGGTCCAGGCCGGGGTCGGTCAGCCCCGGGCGGTCTTGGCCGGGTCGCGCTCCACGACGTCGCCGAGCACCTCGTCGATGCGCGCCATCACGTCGTCCTCGAGGCGCACCCCCGCGGCCTTGACGTTGTCGTGCACCTGCTCCGGGCGGGTCGCGCCGATGATCGCCGCGGCCACGTTCTCGTTCTGCAGCACCCAGGCGACGGCCAGCTGGGCCATCGACAGGCCGAGGCCGTCGGCGACCGCCCGCAGCTCCTGCACGCGGGCGAGGACGTCGTCGCGAAGGAAGCCGCGCATCGACCGGCCGGCCTCCTCGTGCCCGGCCCGGCTGTCGGACGGCGGCTGCTCGCCCGGCCGGTACTTGCCGGTGAGCACGCCCTGGGCCAGCGGCGACCAGACGATCTGCGAGACGCCCTCGCGCTGCGACGTCGGGACGACCTCGTCCTCGATGACCCGCCACAGCATCGAGTACTGCGGCTGGTTGCTGATCAGCTGGACGCCCAGGTCGCGGGCGAGCGCCGCGCCGGCGGCGATCTCCTCGGCCCGCCACTCGGAGACGCCGACGTAGAGCACCTTGCCCGCCCGCACCAGGTCGGCGAAGGCCGTCATCGTCTCCTCGAGCGGCACCGTCGGGTCGTACCGGTGTGCCTGGTAGAGGTCGATGTGGTCGGTCTGCAGCCGCCGCAGCGAGGCGTCGCAGCTCTCGGTGACGTGCTTGCGCCCCAGGCCGCGGTCGTTGGGGCCGGGGCCGGTGGGCCAGTAGACCTTGGTGAAGATCTCCAGGCCCTCGCGGCGCTGACCGGCCAGGGCGCGGCCGAGCACAGACTCGGCGCGGGTGCCGGCGTAGACGTCGGCGGTGTCGAAGGTGGTGATGCCGGCGTCGAGGGCGGCGCGCACGCAGGCCTGCGCGGCGTCCTCCTCGACCTGGCCCCCGTGGGTGAGCCAGTTGCCGTAGGCGATCTCGGAGATGGTCAGGCCGGAACGGCCGAGGCGTCGGTACTCCACGTGCCCCGACGCTAGTGCCGGTCAGACCTCGGCGCCGACCGCCACCTCGGGCTTCGGGAACCGCCAGCGGCGGATCATCGTCGCGCGGCTGACGCCGTACCAGACCAGGCCCTTCATCCGGTGCGGCTGGTCGGGGAAGCGCTGGCGGACCGTCTTCGAGATCCGCCGGCCCAGGAACACCGAGTCGACGATGATCACCAGGAAGAACAGGAACCAGACGAAGACCGTGTAGTTCTGCACCGCCGGGCTCGGGATGAAGTACCCGACCAGCACCAGGGCGGCGACCGGCAGGAAGAAGCTGCCCGCGTTGCGGCGCGCGTCGACCATGTCGCGCACGAGCTTGCGCACCGGGCCGCGGTCGCGCGCCGGGAGGTAGGCGTCGTCGCCGCGCGCCATGCCCGCGCGGGTGTCGGCCCGCCGCTGCGCCTGCTGCTGGCGCATGCGGGCGTAGGCCTCCTTGCGCGTGGTGGGCGGCGGCGGGGGCGGACCGGGACGGCGGCCCTGCGCCTCGGCGCGCCTGGGCGTCGGGCGGCCCTTGCCGCCGGCCTTCACCAGCTGCTGCTCGGTCAGGTCGGCGGCGGTGTCCGGGGCGGTCTCGGCGGTGCGGTCCCGGCGCCCGGGCAGGCGGAGCTTCACGCCCGCGAGTCTACGTGCGTCCCCGCGAGGGACTGGCCTCCCGCGGTGCGCGCCGTACAGTGGGAAGAGGGCCCGCCACGGCGGTGTTGACCCGCGGCAGGGACTGCCGCAACGGACGCCCTCGGATGTGGGAGGACAACGACATGACGGTGCAGGACACCGAGACCACCGGCAGCACCGGCGTGCTGCTCAGCGAGCCGGCCGCCTCGAAGGTCAAGGCGCTGCTGGACCAGGAGGGTCGTGACGACCTGCGTCTGCGCATCGCCGTCCAGCCCGGTGGCTGCTCCGGCCTGCGCTACCAGCTCTTCTTCGACGAGCGGTTCCTCGACGGCGACCAGACCTACGAGTTCGGTGGCGTCGAGGTCATCGTCGACCGGATGAGCGGCCCGTACCTGGGTGGCGCGGTGATCGACTTCGTCGACACCATCGAGAAGCAGGGCTTCACGATCGACAACCCGAACGCGCAGGGCTCCTGCGCGTGCGGTGACTCGTTCCACTGAGCGCCCGCGCCTGAGCGCGAGAACGGCGCCCGTCCCCTCCCGGGGGCGGGCGCCGTTCCGCGTTCTCAGAGCTTGACGGGGTAGACCGTCTCCGGGACGTCGACGACGATCCGCTCCTCGACGAAGATCCCGTGCCACACCATGAAGACCAGCACCGACCACAGCTGACGGGCGATCCGCTTGCTCGGCACCTCCTCGGCGCGCAGCCGGTCGAGCAGGCCGAGGACGACGTCGCGGTCCAGCCACTCCTGCGTCTGGCTCGAGGTGACGATCTCGCGGGCCCACTCGTGCAGCGGGCCGGCGAGGAAGTCCGCCGTCGGCACGGGGAAGCCCAGCTTGCGGCGGTTCATGATCCGCGGCGGCACGATCTGGCGCATCGCCTGGCGCAGCGCGTACTTGGTCGCGTCGCCGCGGCGGGGCACCCGCTGGTCGACCGGGAGCGAGCTCGCGATCGCGAAGACCTCGGGGTCGAGGAACGGCACCCGCAGCTCGAGCGAGTTGGCCATGGTCATCTTGTCGGCCTTGACCAGGATGTCGCCGCGCAGCCAGGTGAACAGGTCCACGTACTGCATCGCCGTCACGTCGTCGTAGCCGGCCTCGCGGGTGCGCCGGTACAGGTCCTCGGTGACCGCCACGTGCGACAGGTCGGGGTCGCGGCCGGGCAGCAGCGCGGCCAGCTCGTCGTCGCGCAGGTTGCGGGCGTTGCCGTAGTACCGCTGCTCGAGCGGGATCGACGCCCGGCGCAGCAGGTCCTGGCCGCGGACGCCCTCGGGGAGCACGTCGGCGATCCGGGCCATCGCCCGGCGGGCGGCCGGCGGCAGCTTCGACGCCCACGCGAGGCTGATCGGCTCGCGGTAGATGGTGTAGCCGCCGAACAGCTCGTCGGCGCCCTCGCCGGACAGCACGACCTTGACGTGCTTGCGGGCCTCGCGGGCGACGAAGTACAGCGGCACGAGCGCGGGGTCGGCGACCGGGTCGTCGAGGTACCAGACCACCTCGGGGATGGCCGCGGCGAACTGCTCGGCGGTGACCTCGACCGGCACGTGCTTGACACCGAGGATCGACGCCGACTCGGCGGCGATCTCGATCTCCGACTGCGCCTGCCGCTGGAAGCCGACCGTGAACGTCAGCAGGTCCGGGTTGTAGCGGTGCGCGAGCGCGGCGATCGCGGTGGAGTCGATGCCGCTGGACAGGAACGACCCGACGGTGACGTCGGCCCGCATGTGCTTGGCCACCGACTCGTCGAGCACCTCGGCGATGCGGTCGTGGAGCTCCTGCTCCCGGCCGGCGGGCACCGGCTGCGGCGTCCAGGCGGGGTGGAAGTAGCGCGCGGTGGACAGTTCGCCGTCGACGACGGTGAAGGTGGTGCCGCTCTCGATCCGGCGGATGCCGCGGTGCAGCGTCGCCGGCTCCGGCACGTACTGCAGCGTCAGGTAGTGCTGCAGCGACGCCGGGTCGACCCCGCCCGCGGCCGCGCTGCCGCCGAGCAGCTGCAGCAGCGCCTTCTTCTCCGAGCTGAAGACCAGCCCGCCGTCGGCCAGCCGCGCGGTGAACAGCGGCTTGATGCCGAACGGGTCGCGGGCGCCGAAGGCGGTGCGGGTCTCGGTGTCCCAGATGACGAAGGAGAACATCCCGCGCAGCCGCCGGACGACGTCCTGGCCCCACAGGTGGTAGCCCGCGACGATCGTCTCCGTGTCGCCGTGCGTGGCCAGCTGCGCGCCGGCGGCCTGCAGCTCCTCGCGCAGCTCGACGTAGTTGTAGATCTCCCCGTTGAAGAGGATCCGGTAGCGGTCACCGGCGTAGGGGAGGGGCTGGGGGCTGCCCTCCACGTCGATGATCGACAGCCGGTTGAAGCCCAGGACGACGTTCTCGTCCGACCAGACCGCGGTGTCGTCGGGGCCGCGGTGGTGCAGGCAGTGCAGCGCCTCGCGGACGTCGTCGACGTGCCTCTCGGCGACCCGGGGCGCGTCGGTGGACAGGTAGGCCAGCAGGCCGCACATGCGGAGTTCTCCCGGGAGTGAGGAGGACGGTCAGAGGGGGCGGCCGGCGCGGACGCGGGTGGTCACCCGGCGCTCCGCGACGAACGACACGAGGGGGACGACGCCGGCCAGCAGCACCAGCAGGGTGCCCTTGGCGGTGAACCGCGCCTTGAGGGCCAGGTCGAACGCCGTCAGGAGGTAGACGATGTAGAGCAGCCCGTGGACGGGCGAGACCACCGCGGACACCTCGGGCACCCCGGCCGCGTAGCGCAGCGGGATGGCGACGGCGACGAGTACCAGGAGCATCACGCCGACGGCGTAGGCCATGACGCGGTAGCGGGTGAGCGCGCCGGCCACCTGGGGGGTCAGCGTCACCTGCTGCGGCTCAGCGGCCACCGGGACCCCGCTGGCCGAGCGCCCGCTCGTTGAGATCGGCGAGGTAGGCGTTGTAGGCGGCCAGCTCCGGGTCCCCGCTGGTGTCCACCCGCGGCCGCTGGTACAGCACGACGGCGGTGGTCGGCTCGTCCTCGTCGGGGTGGCGGTTGAGCTCGACGCGGACCATGCGGACGTAGAACCACAGGCCCATGAACCCGTACAGCGGCCACTGCAGCGCGTAGCTCCAGTTGACCGCGCCGCCGCCGTTCTCGGCCTTGGACAGCTGCCAGTAGCCGAGGAAGAACGTGGCGACGAACAGGGCGGCCACCAGCAGGTGCAGCAGCACCCAGCGGAAGGTCAGCAGCCGCGTCCACACGCCCTCGACTCTAACCGCCCCCGCCGCCGGCGAGGCGGCACGGTGAGCAGGGCCACGGGCGGCCGTCACCGGTGTCCCGGCGGTCCCGGCCGACCCGCCGGTACCGGGTCTCCGGTGGTCGGCCGCCGTGCGGGGTCGGCTAGTCTCGGCCCAGACTGAGGTCGGCGCACGGACCAGGGCGGGTACCCGCCTCGTGGCCGCGCCGGGAGAGCCGCCCGGGGAACCGCCGGGTGGAGGACGAGGAGGCAGCGAGCAGTGGCTCGACGCAGCAGGCTCGCGCGGGTCGCCGCGCTCGGTCTCCTGGGGGTGCTCACCCTCACCGGGTGCGACCTCAACAACGAGTTCTGGCGCTTCGGGTTCCCCGAGGGCGTGACCGAGGAAGCGACGGAGATCCGTCAGCTGTGGACCGGCTCGGTCATCGCCGCGCTGATCGTCGGCTTCATCGTGTGGGGCCTGATCATCTGGTCGGTGGTCATGCACCGGAAGAAGGGCGACGACCTGCCGCGGCAGACGGCGTACAACCTGCCGCTGGAGATCGCGTACTCGATCTTCCCGTTCATCATCATCGCCGCCCTGTTCTTCTTCACCGTCTCGGTGCAGAACGACGTGCAGGAGCGCAGCGACGACCCCGACACGACGATCGCTGTCAACGCCTTCAAGTGGAACTGGCAGTTCGTCTACCCGGAGACCACCGGTCCCGACGGCGAGCCGGTGAACACCGTCGGCGCGACCGACGAGATCCCGATCCTCGTGCTCCCGGTCGACCAGGACATCCGCTTCGAGGTCGCCTCCGCCGACGTCATCCACTCGTTCTGGGTGCCGGAGTTCCTGTTCAAGCTCGACGTCATCCCGGGCAACGAGAACGGCCGGGACAACGTCTTCGAGCTGCACCCGAACGAGACCGGCGCCTACGTCGGGCGCTGTGCGGAGCTCTGCGGCTCCTACCACGCGTACATGAACTTCGAGGTCCGCATCGTCGAGGCCGAGGACTACGAGGCCTACCTGGCCGCTCGCGAGTCGGGCCAGAGCACCCGCGAGGCGCTCGAGAGCATCGGCCAGGACGGCGAGGCCATCACCACCGAGCCGTTCCGCGTGGGCGACGGCTACTACCAGCGTGCGGCCGACTGACGTGTCCGCCGGCACCGAGGACCACCGCACCGACGCTGCGCAGGGAGGACGGCCGTGAAGGTCGAGGCGCTCATCTTCAACCTGATCGCGGTGTTCTGCATCGTCGCCGCGGCCGTGTACGGCTTCTGGGCGCAGGAGCCGATCGGCACCACCGCGCTGATCCTGTCCGGGGGTCTCACCGGCCTCATCGGCGGATTCTTCTGGTTCATCTCCCGCCGCATCGACGCCCGGCCCGAGGACCGCAAGGACGCCGAGATCGCCGAGGGCGCCGGTGAGCTGGGCTTCTTCCCCCCTGCCAGCTACTGGCCCTTCGGCCTCGCCTCGGCCGCGGCCGTCACGGGCCTCGGCCTGGCCTTCTGGTACGACTGGCTGATCATCATCGGGGTCGTGAGCCTGCTCGTGACGATCGGCGGCCTGCTGTTCGAGTTCTACGTCGGGCAGAACGCGCAGTCCAGCTGACGTCCGCCCGCTGACGAGGGCCCCCTCCCGCACCGCGGGAGGGGGCCCTCGTGCTCTCCCACGGCCGGGGGCTGCCCTGTGCGGCTGGGCTGCCGTCGGGGCCGGCCGTGGAAGTGGCGTCCGCGGCCTGACGTACGACGCCCTGACCGAGGGCCGGGCGCTGCCCGGGGGCGCCCCTCCGTCCGCTGCAGCGCGTCTCGGCCGCCGGGTCCGTTCCGTGCCCCTGGCCCGTCGGCCGGGACCGCGACGTCGCCGCCACGGCGTTCCTGCGGCAGGGCGTCGACGGTGTCCCGTTGCTCGACGTGCAGAGACGGGAGCCGGCCGACGGCGGCCGGCGGGTGCCCGGCGGCCGCGAGGGGCCCGGGGACGGGTCGACGGAGCCCCGCCCGCGACCCGCCGACCTGGGAGGTCCGGCGGTGAGCCACGGTCAGGGGGGAACCGTCAGGACGGGGAGCGGCCGAGCCGGACCGGGCAGGGACCGCTGGGTCTCCTGGGCAGAACTGTGGATGGCCGAGGAGGTCCACGTCCTGCGCGTCGGCACCCCGCTCGTGCCGGTCGCCGCCCACGGGTGCGCGGTCGTCGTCCGGACGGGGGCCGGGCCTGGGCTCGCGGCACGGGATGCGTCGGGCGCGGTCCTCGGCCCGGTCCCCGTCCGCGGGGTCGACCGGCGGGGCGGAGCCTCGTCGGGTGGCGCCGGCCCGCGAGAGGGCCCGGAGCGCGAGAGGGCCGAGAGGACGTGCCCGACCCGAGGGGGACGTCCCGGGGCCCGCCGACGCTGCGGTGCAGCCCGGAGATGCAGCAGGGCCCCGGTGGAGTGCTCCACCGGGGCCCTGCGTGCTCAGTGCCGTGCGGCCTGAGTGCCTCGCGTCAGTCGCGCGGTTCCTGCGGGCGTCCACCCTCGGCGGGCCGGCCGCCCTCGGCGGGACGGCCACCCTCGGCCGGGCGCCCACCGTCGGCGGGACGGCCGCTGGTGGTGAGCTCGCGGCCCGGCTCGGCCGCGGACAGGCCCCGCTCCTCGCCGCGCTGCTCGAGCTCCACCGCGGTCGGCTCCTCGATCGGCGAGAAGAACCCGCGGATGGCGCGGCGGGCGCCACCGACCTGGTTCATCTTCTTGGGCACCGGAGCCCCGCCGTAGGCCAGCTGGCTGTGGCCGTGCGCGTCCACCGGGCCGAGAGGCTGGTGGACCTCGATGAACTCACCGTGCGGCAGCCGGCGGATGACACCGGTCTCGATGCCGTGCTCGAGGACCTCGCGGTCGTGCTGCTGCAGACCGAGGCAGATCCGGTAGGTGATCACGTACGCGATCGGCGGCAGGACGATCAGGCCGATGCGGCCGATCCAGGTCATCGCGTTGAGGCTGATCTGGAACTTGTCGGCGATGACGTCGTTCGCGCCCGACAGCAGCAGCACCACGTAGAAGGCGATCGCCATCATGCCGAGCGAGGTGCGCACGGGCACGTCGCGCGGGCGCTGGAGCAGGTGGTGCGAGGCGGTGTCGCCGGTCAGCTTCCGCTCCAGCACCGGGTAGGCGAGCAGGAGCGTGAAGATGATGCCGGGGAGCACCACCGTCGGCCAGAACAGCGCCGGGATGTTGTAGTTGCCCGGCAGGTAGATGTCCCAGGCCGGGAACAGACGGGTCGAGCCGTCGAGGAACATGACGTACCAGTCGGGCTGCGACGCCGAGGACACCTGCGCCGGGTTGTACGGGCCCCACAGCCACACCGGGTTGATCTGCACGAGGCCGCCGAGGGCGGCGCAGACACCGAAGACCACCAGCAGCAGACCGGTCGCCTTGCCGGCGAAGGTCGGGAAGAGCCGGTTGCCGACCACGTTGTGCTCGGTGCGGCCCGGGCCGGGGAACTGGGTGTGCTTCTGCTTGACCAGGATCAGCAGGTGCACCGCGATCAGCGCCAGGATGATCGCCGGGATGAGCAGCACGTGGGCGATGTAGAGCCGCCCGACGATCAGCTCGCCGACGTAGTCACCGCCGAAGACCGCCCAGTGCACCCAGGTGCCGACGACCGGGATCGACAGGATGATCGCCGACATGATCCGGAGGCCGGTGCCCGAGAGCAGGTCGTCCGGCATCGAGTAGCCGGCGAAGCCCTCGAAGATGCCGAGGATCAGCAGCGTGACACCGATGAGCCAGTTGGTCTCGCGCGGCCGGCGGAAGGCGCCGGTGAAGAAGATCCGCAGCATGTGGCAGACGATCGCGGCCATGAACAGCAGCGCCGCCCAGTGGTGGATCTGCCGCATGAGCAGGCCGCCGCGGACGTCGAAGGAGATGTCCAGCGTCGAGGCGTAGGCGATCGACATGTGCACGCCGCGCAGGGGCGCGTACGAGCCGTCGTAGGTGACCTCGGTCATCGAGGCCTGGAAGAAGAACGTCAGGTAGGTGCCGGTGAGCAGCAGGATGATGAACGAGTAGAGCGCGATCTCCCCGAGCAGGAACGACCAGTGGTCGGGGAAGACCTTGTTCAGCGTCCGGCGGAGCGGACCGGCGACGATGAGCCGGTCGTCGACCTCGACAGCGGCCTTGCCGAGGCGCGTGGTGGGCGCCCCCGGCGCGGTGGCGGTGCGAGCCATCAGATGCGCTCCCGGTTCCAGTAGGTGGGACCCACGGCCTCAATGTAGTCGCTGCGCGCGACGAAGAAGCCCTCGTCGTCGACCGTGATGGGCAGCTGGGGGAGCGACCGGGTGGCGGGCCCGAAGACCGGCTTGGCGCCCTGCGTCACGTCGAACTGCGACTGGTGGCACGGGCAGAGGATCCGGCTGGTCTCCTGCTCGTACAGCGACACCGGGCAGCCGGCGTGCGTGCAGATCTTGGAGTAGGCGACGTAGTCGCCGTAGCCGAAGTCCTCCTGGCCCGCCCGCGGCACCGACTCCTCCTGCTGCGAGGGACGCAGCCGGATGAGCATCGTGGCGGCGTCGGACAGCCGGTTGCCGCCGGGGACGGCCGGGAAGACGGTCTCCAGCGAGCCGGGCACCTGGTCACCCGGGCGGATCGGGGTGCCGTCGTCGCGGACGAGCCGGACGCCCTCGGCCCACTCGGTCGTGCCCAGCGGGTTGCCCCGGTTCGGGTTCTTGATCAGGCCGCCCAGCGGGGCGATCAGCATCAGGCCCAGGCCGCCGCCCATGAACAGCAGGCTGCGGGTGAGCAGCTTGCGCCGCTTCAGACCGCTGTTGTGCAGCCCGCCGACGAGGGTGGCGCCGGTGGTGACGCGGTCGAAGTGCGAGCCGTCGTGCTTGTCCTGCACCGCCGTCTCGTGCGGCAGCAGCTTCTTCGTGTAGAGCACCAGGCCCACGCCGAAGAAGGTGAACGCCAGGCCCATGAGGGCGCCGAGCAGCGGGGTGTAGAGCGTGCTGAAGGTGCTGCTGCCCAGCTCCCACTGCCAGTCGGGCAGGAACCAGCCGGCGCCGGCGTAGACGACGACGAAGGCGAACGCCGACAGCCCGGCCAGGCCGAACATGAGGCCGACCTGGCGCACGGCGCGCCGCTCCACCGCCGACCCGGGCTCGGGGCCCGGCTCGACGTGGAGGACCTGCACGCCGTCGTACCGGGCTCCGAGGCGGTCGAGCTCCTCGCGGGGGAGGGCCGCGAGCTGCTCGGGGGTGTAGTCGTCGTCCGGGCCGCCGTGCAGCGGGCCCGGGGTGTCCGCCCCGCCGGTCGAGCCGGGGCGGGTGTCGTGCGTGGTCACGCCTTGCTCCCCATCCAGAAGATCCCGAACATCAGCGCGGAGATCGCGACGGTCCAGATGACCAGGCCCTCGCTGACCGGGCCGATGCGGCCGATGCCCGCGCCACCCGGGTCGGGCATGTCGGTGATCGTCTGCACGTAGTTGATGATCGCCCGCTTCTCCTCGGGGGTGATCTGGTTGTCCCCGAAGACCGGCATGTTCTCGGGGCCGGTCAGCATGGCGGTGTAGATCTCGAGGTCGTTGGAGTCCTCGAGGCTGGGCGCGTACTTGCCGGACGACAGCGCGCCGCCCTGGCCGACGAAGTTGTGGCACTGCGAGCAGTTGAGCCGGAACAGCTCACCGCCGGCGGCCAGGTCGCCGTCGCGCAGGTCCCCGGAGGGGAGGGTCGGGCCGCCGCCGTTGGCCTGGACGTAGGCCATCAGCTGGTCGATCTCCTCGTCGGAGAAGACGGCCGGCTTGTCGGGGGCCTGCTCCGCCTGGCGCACCAGCGGCATGCGGCCGGTGTGCACCTGGAAGTAGACGGCGGCCTCGCCGACGCCGATCAGCGACGGGCCGCGGTTGGGCACGCCCTCGAGGTTCTCGCCGTGGCAGCTGATGCAGCTGCGCTCGTACAGCTCGCGGCCGGCGGCCTCGGCGCTGGACTCGCTGCCCTCGTCGGCGGCCTGGGCGCCCGGGGCGAGGGTCGAGTAGAGCGCGCCGGTCAGGACCAGCCCGGCCATGAGGGCGGCGACGTTGCCGACGCGGCGGCGCTGCTTGGAACGGCGGCGGGCGCGGGCGGCGGCAGCCGGGGTCCCCTCGGCCGGACGGCGCGACCAGCGCGACCGCCGCGGCTCCTCGTCGGGCAGGGTGTCGGACTGCGGGTTCGTGGTGGACACCGGTTCCCTAGCGGATCAGGTAGATCGTGGCGAAGAGCCCGACCCACACGACGTCGACGAAGTGCCAGTAGTAGGAGACCACGATCGCCGAGGTCGCCTGCGCCGGCGTGAAGCGGCCCATGGTGGACCGGATGAGCACGTAGATGAAGGCCACGAGGCCACCGATGACGTGCAGGGCGTGGAAGCCGGTCGTCAGGTAGAAGACCGAGCCGTAGGTGCTGCTCGAGATGGTGGTCGCGTGGTCGGTGACGAGCACCCGGTACTCGTTCGCCTGGCCGAGCACGAAGACCAGCCCCATGACGAACGTGATCGTGAACCACCGGCGCAGGCCGTAGACGTTGCCGCTCTCGGCCGCGAACACGCCGATCTGGCAGGTGACCGAGGAGGCCACCAGGATCAGCGTGAAGACCAGCGCGTACGGCAGGTTCAGCTCGGTGGGTTCCGGGGGCCAGCCCTCGGTCGAGCGCGCCCGCGCGGTGAAGTACATGGCGAACAGCCCGGCGAAGAACATCAGCTCGCTGGAGAGCCAGATGATCGTGCCGACGCTGACCATGTTCGGTCGGGTCAGGGAGTGCACCCGCGAGGTGTCGAAGGTGCTGCTCGCCACGGGGGCCGTTGTCACGCCGCCCATCATGGCATCGGCCGCCGACGTGCACAGACCGTGGGTGGCACGGCGTGGCCGCGCCGTGACCCGCCCGAGACCGTCCCCCGGACGGGGGTCCGCGTCCACCCGGACGGGAGCCGCGCGGGCACTAGGCTGCCGGTCGTGAGCGACGCGCCCGCCACCGTCCTGGTCTACAGCTCCCGGCCCGAGGTCCGCGAGGCCGTCCGCACCGCCGTCGGCCGCCGGCCGGCGCCCGACGTCGGGCCGCTGACCTGGATCGAGTGCGCCACCGGCGAGGACGTCGTCGACACCGTCGACGGCGGCGGCGTGGACCTGTGCATCCTCGACGGCGAGGCGCAGCCGACCGGCGGCCTGGCGCTGTCCCGGCAGCTGACCGTCGAGGTCGCCGACCGGCCGGCCCTGTGCGTGCTGATCGCCCGCCAGCCCGACCGCTGGCTGGCCCACTGGTCGCAGGCCGACGCCACGCTCGCGTTCCCGGTCGACCCGTTGGCCGCCCCCGAGGTGGTCGCCGGCCTGCTGCGCGCGCACGCGGGCCGCCGTCCCGTCTCGCGGTGAGCGCGGGCACCGCCGCCGGGCCGACGTGGCCCGGCCTGCTGACGCGCCTGCTGGCCCGCCAGGACCTCACCGCCGCGGACACCGCCTGGGCGATGCGCGAGGTGATGTCCGGCGAGGCGACGCCGGCGCAGGTGGCCGGGTTCGCCGTCGCCCTGCGCGCGAAGGGCGAGGCGCCGGAGGAGGTCGCCGGGCTCGCCGCCACGATGCTCGAGCGCGCGACGCCGGTCGAGGTGCCGGTGCCCACCGTCGACGTCGTCGGCACCGGCGGCGACGGCGCCCACACGGTGAACATCTCCACGATGGCCGCCGTGGTCACCGCGGCCGCGGGCGTGCCGGTGGCCAAGCACGGCAACCGCGCGGCGTCGTCGTCCTCGGGGGCGGCCGACGTGCTGGAGGCGCTGGGCGTCGTCATCGACCTGCCGGCCCCGGCCGTCGCCCGCTGCGTGCAGGAGGCCGGCATCGGGTTCTTCTTCGCGCCGGTCTTCCACCCGAGCTTCCGGCACACCGCGGCGCCGCGGCGGGAGCTGGGCATCGGGACCGTCTTCAACTTCCTCGGGCCGCTGACCAACCCGGCGCGGCCGGTGGCCGCCGCGATCGGCTGCGCCGACCCGCGCATGGCGCCGGTCCTGGCCGAGGTGGTCGCCGGGCGCGGCGCCCGCGCGCTGGTCTTCCGCGGCGACGACGGGCTGGACGAGCTGACCACCGCGACGACGTCGAGCGTGTGGGTGGCCCGCGACGGCGCGGTGACGCCCGGGCGGGTGGACCCGGCGGCCCTCGGCATCGCCCCGGCCGGGCCGGACGCCCTGCGCGGCGGGGACCCGGCGCACAACGCGGCGGTGTTCCGGCGGGTGCTCGACGGCGAGCGGGGACCGGTGCGCGACGCCGTCCTGCTCAACGCCGCCGCGGCACTGGCCGCCTTCGACGAGCGCGGCGGGGAGCTCGGGGACCTGCTCGGCGCGGGGATCGAGCGGGCCGCCGGCGCGGTCGACGACGGCCGGGCCGCCGCGCTGCTGGACCGGTGGGTGGCCGTCAGCCGCGAGGCCGCCGGCCGCTGAGGCCGCCCGGCGGGCGCCGGGTCGCCGGGCCCCGGGTCACTGGCCCTCGAGGCCCAGGGAGAACGCCGCCTCCAGGTCGTGCCGCGAGTAGGCGCGGAAGGCGATGTGCGTCTCGGTCTCCAGCACGCCGGGCACCTTGTTGATGCGCCCGGCGATCACCTCGGCCACCTGGTCGAACTCGCGGACCCGCACGACCGCGATCAGGTCGACCTCCCCGGCGGTCGAGTAGACCTCGCTCACGCCGTCGAGGTCGGCGATCGCCGCCGCCACCTCGGGGATCGCGTCGGTGGCCGCGTCGATCATCACGATGGCGGTGATCACGCCGGCGATGCTAGTTGAAGGGCCCTCCTGCCCCCCACGCCTCGCTCCGCTCGGCGCGGGCCCCTGCAGGAGGGCCGTTCCAGTACGTCACCGGGCCGCCGGGCGCCGGGCCCGCGGCGGACGAGCCCTCGGGGGCGACCCGCTCGGGGCGGGCGCGGGTGCCCAGCTGCCGGCCGTCGTGGAAGGGGTCGCGCAGCGCCCGGCCGGCCTCCACCCGGGCGAGGAACCCGCCGAGCCCGCCGGTGCCCGGCGCGACGCAGGCGAGCGTGCCGGTGACCTCGACCAGCCGGGTGCCGGGCTTCTCCATCCACCGCATGACCAGCTCGGTCTCGTCGACCGTGGCGGCCAGCCCGCCGTCGTCGGGGGTGGTCTCGGCGGTGGCGCGCAGGACGGCGAGGGTGTCGCGGACCGACGTCCCGCGCGGTGCGCACCCGGCCGCGACCAGCCGGCCCCGCCGGACGACGGACAGCGCCCACCCGCCGGTGCCGTCGGGCCGGGCGATGGTCAGCTCCGGGACGGCGGCCAGCGACTCCAGCCGCTGCCGCCGGCGCACCGCGCGCACGAGGACCGCGACCCGGTCGCGCAGCACCCCGGCGTCCTCGAACCGCTCGGCGGCCGACAGCCGGTCGACCCGGTCCAGCAGCGGCGCCACCAGGGCGCTGGGGTCGCCGGCCACCGCCGCGCGCAGCACCGCGGCGATCGCGGCGTACTCCTCGACCGACTGGTGGCCCGCGCACGGGCCGCCGCAGCGGCCCATGCCGAACAGGGCGCAGGTGTTCGTGTGCACCCGCGGGGACAGCCGGGCGGTGCACTGCCGCAGCGGGAGCGCCTCGTGGATGGCGGCGGTGGCCATCTCCGCGGCCCGCCGGTCGGCGAACGGGCCGAGGAAGAGCCCCGCGTCCGGCCGGACCCGCCGCACGGTCGACAGCCGGGGGAAGGGCTCCTCGGTGAGCCGCAGCCACAGCGCGCGCTCGGGGAAGCGCGAGCGGCGGTTGTACCGCGGCTTGTGCTCGGCGATCAGCCGCAGCTCCCGGACGGCGGCCTCGAGGTCGTGCGCGCACGGGACGGCCTCGACGCGCTGGGCCAGCGCGACCATCTCGGTCATCCGGCTGCGCTGCTCGCCGGAGGAGAAGTAGCTGCGCACGCGGGTGCGCAGGTCGTTCGACGTCCCGACGTAGAGCGGCTCCTCCCGCGGCCCGCGGAAGACGTAGACGCCCGGCCCGGACGGGACGCCGTCGGCCAGGTGGCGCTTCTTCCGGCGCTCCAGGTCGACCTGGCGGGTGAGCCCGTGCAGCTCCTCCAGCGACGTCACCCCGAGCGGGCCGAGTCGTTCGAACAGGCCGTGGAGGACGTCGACGGTCGCGCGGGCGTCGTCGAGGGCCCGGTGGCAGGGCGAGGTCGAGGCGGAGAAGTACGGCGCCAGGGTGGCCAGCTTGCAGTTGGGCACCTCGTCTCGGGAGAGCAGCCGCCGGGCGAGGACCGCGGTGTCGACCGAGGCGGCGGCCGGCCACGGCGTGCCGGTCTGCTCGCAGGCCGCCCTGAGGAACCCGAGGTCGAAGGGGGCGTTGTGCGCCACGAGGACGGCGCCGCGGGCGAACTCCAGGAACGCCGGCAGCACGGCGTCGATCCGCGGGGCGGTGGCGACCATCGCCGTGGTGATCCCGGTGAGCACGCTGATGTAGGGCGGGACCTCGCAGCCCGGGTCGACCAGCGTCTGGAACTCCCCGAGCACCTTGCCGGCGCGCACCTTGACCGCCCCGATCTCGGTGATCGCGCTGTCCTTCGGCGACCCGCCGGTGGTCTCCAGGTCGACGACGACGAAGGTGACGCCGGCCAGCGGCGTGCCCAGGTCGTCGATGCTCGCCTGGACGTAGGGGGTGCGGGGGAGCGGCCGCTCGCCGTGGGCGGGTGCCTGCTCGTGGCGCGGCACCGAGGAGCCCGTGCCGCTGGCGGGGAAGAGCACGGCGGGACGGTAGGCCGGGGGTCGGACAGTCCCGGGGACGCGCGCCCGGGGGAGACCTCGCCCGACCGGGGGACCGGCGGGGCGCGTCGCGCTTGCGGCGGCGGCCCCACGGAGATGACGATCCCCGGGCGGACCAGCGGGGTCCGGAACTGCAGAGGTGGTCCGATGCGCGCGCGTTCCCTGGGGCGCACCCGGCGGGGCGTGGTGTCCGTGCTGGTCACGGCGGTGGCGGCCGTCCTGCTCGCCGCCCCGGCCGCCGCCGAGCCCAGCGACCAGCCCGGCGGGACCAGCGGGGTCCTCGACAGCGAGGCGCTGGACCGGCTGCAGCAACGCGCCGCCGAGGTCCAGGCCGACCTGCAGCTGCGCCAGACCGAGGTGGCCGCCGCCCGGCAGCAGCTGGCCGACGCGCAGGCCGGCGTCGACGCCGCCCGCGCCACCGTCGACGCCGCCGAGGGCGAGCTGGCGCAGTACCGGGCGGTGGTGGCGCGGTACGCGTCCGCGGTCTACCGCGACGGCGGTGCGCTGACGCCGCTCACCGTGCTGCTCACCGGCGGCGACCCGGCCGACGTCGTCGCGGCGCTGGGCTACCTGGAGGCCGTCGACGCGCACACCGCCGACGTGGTCGGCGCGGCCGAGCAGCAGCGGCGGGCCGCGGTCGACCGGCAGACCTCCGCCGACGCCGTCCTCGCCGAGGCGCGGCAGCGGGCCGACCGGCTGGCCGCGGAGGTGGCCGACCTCGAGGCCGCCGCCGACGCGGTGACCGCGGAGCTCGACGTCGCGCTCGGCGACGTCGACCGGCAGCTGTCGGACCTGCAGCGCCAGCAGGTCGACGTCGACACCCAGACGGCGGCCAACTGGCGGGCCTACCTCGGCCAGCTGCGCGATGCCGGGGTGGCCGCGCCGCCGGCGGCCGAGCTGCTCGACCCCGTGCGGGGCCTGCCCGCAGGGCTCACCCCGGTCGGCGCAGCCGCCGGTGGCGCCCAGCGCGGCGCCGCGCAGCTGCCCCGCCAGCCGGTGTCGCTGCTCGTGCTGCCGGCGGAGACGCTGGCCGCGGTCACCGCGGCCATGGACGCCCTCGGCCGGCCGTACGCGCCGGGGACGGCCGGCCCGGACTCCTGGGACTGCGGCTCGCTGGTCTCCGCCGTCTACCGCGGCGCCGGCATCGACCTGCCCGGCGACCAGGCCGGCCTGTTCGCGGTCACCACGCCCGTCGACCTGGCCGACGTCCTGCCCGGCGACCTGGTCTTCCTCGGCACCCCCGAGTCGGGGCTGGGGCACGTGGGGATCGCGCTGGACGCGCAGACCATGCTCGCCGCCGACGCGCGGGCCGGCGCCGTCGTCGTCCGCCGGCTGCCCGCCGACCAGGTGGTCCACGTCGGGCGGCCGAGCCTCGGCCCGCGGCCGGAGGTGCCCGCCCCCGGCCCGGCCGGCGGCGCCCTGCGGGTCGAGTGCGGCAACACCGTCTACCCCCCGAGCTTCGACGGCGCCCGCGCCTGGGGCGGCTACCCCAACGGCCTCATCCCGCCGAGCGCGCTGTGCCCGATCGGGGTGGGCGGCCACTCGCTGCGCTGCGACGCCGCGGCGGCCTGGCGGGCGATGAGCGCGGCCTACGCGTCGGTGTTCGGGCGGCCGATGTGCATCACCGACTCCTACCGCACCTACGCCGGCCAGGTCCGCCTGTACGGGGAGAAGCCGGCGCTGGCCGCGGTCCCGGGCACCAGCAACCACGGCTGGGGGCTGGCGGTCGACCTGTGCGGCGGCATCGACGGCTTCGGCACGCCGCAGTACGCGTGGATGGTCGCCAACGCCGGCCGGTTCGGGTGGCTGCACCCGACCTGGGCCGACCCGGGCAACGGCCGCGAGGAGCCCTGGCACTGGGAGTACGCGGGCAGCTGAGCCGGGACTGTCGGTGGCCGTCCCTAGCGTGCCGGCCAACCGACAGGGAGACCCGTCCCGACCGCGGCCCGGCACCGGGCGGCGCGGCCGGGGCACGGAGGGACACGGCCATGCTCATCGACTGCGACTCGTGCACCGCGCGCGGCGCCGGCTGCGCCGACTGCGTCGTCACCGCCCTGCTGGGCGCCCCGCCCGCGGAGCGGGACACCGGGCCCGTGCTGCTGCCGGTGCCCCCGGTCCCGGCGGCCCGGACGGCCGACGGCGCCCTGCCGCGCCCGGGCGTCGTCGTGGAGCTCGACGACGTCGAGCGGCGGGCCGTGCGGGCGCTGGCCGAGGGCGGCCTGGTGCCGCCGCTGCGGCACCGGCCCTCGCGTGACGGGCGCCGGCGCACGGGCTGACCGGCGAGGGGCCACCCGAAACGGGTACGTACCGGAGTGGCGCGGCTGCTGACCGTGTGTGTTCTCACAGTCCACGCACCCCCCGTTTGTCACAACTGCATCACGTCCGTACTGTGGCGCCGTCCGGCCGGGTGGTCGTCACCCGACGCAGGGTGACCTCGGCCGACACCGCCGAGTCACCGGACGCCCTCCCCGGAGGTGCGCGAGGTGAGCCGGGGACCCACCGCAGCACTGGGGTGAGTTCTCGTGCGCGCCGGTCCCGACCGGGGCGCGGAGATAGGGCACGTCTTCCCAGCCCGAACCCGTCAGCTAACTCGGTAGGCGGTTGCTGAGGAAGAAACGGAGAGCCGCCGCCCGTGGCGACCCCCCGCCCCGCCCTGGGGCATGCACGCGAGAAGTCCACATCGGCCACCCGCACCGCCGGTCCGCACCGCCCGTCGCGGGCCCGCCACCTCGGCCGGGTCACCCTCGTCGGCACCACCGCCGCGCTGACCCTCACCCTGCTGTCCGGCACCGCGGCCGCCGACCCCGAGCGGGCCGGCACCCCGGAGCAGGCCGCCCAGCTCGCCGCCGAGGCCGGTCACCGGCTCGAGGTCGTCACCGAGCAGGTCAACGAGGCCCGCGAGGTCCTCGCCCAGCAGCGGGCCGCCGCCGACGAGGCCGACCGGGCCGCCGCCGAGGCGCAGGGCCAGCTGCAGGAGCTCGACGGCCAGATCCGCCAGGTGGCCCGCAGCGCCTACACCGCCGGCAACGGCGACGGCTTCGCCGGGCTCGACCTGCTGATGACCAGCGACTCCGCCGAGGACTTCGTCGCGTCGCTGGCCACCCTCGGCCAGATCGCCGACCACACCACCTCGGTCCTCGACCGGGTCAACGAGGCGGCCGCCGCCGCCCGGCAGGCGCAGGCCGACGCCGAGGCCGCCGAGGCCGAGGCGCAGCGCACCCTCGACGACCTGAGCGCCCAGGAGGCGCAGCTCCAGGACGACATCGCCGACTACCAGGCGCAGTTCGCCGCGCTCACCGAGGCGCAGCGGCAGGCGGCGCTCGCCGCGCAGGAGGCCGGCCTGGCCGCCGGCGCGCAGGCCGACGAGGACACCGGCGGCGAGCCGGGCGGCGAGGGCGCGCCCGCCGCCGCGGGCACGCAGGCCGCGGCCCCCGCACCGGCCCCGGCGCCGTCGGCGGTCGGCGGCAGCGGTGCCGCGCAGACCGCGGTGCAGACGGCGCTGGCCCAGGTGGGCGACCCCTACGTGTGGGGCGCCGGCGGGCCGAACGCCTTCGACTGCTCGGGCCTGACCCAGTACGCCTACGCGGCGGCCGGGATCAGCCTCCCGCACTCCAGCAGCATGCAGTCGCGCATGGGCACCGCCGTCTCGCGCGCGGACCTGCAGCCGGGCGACCTGATCTTCTACTACAGCCCGGTCAGCCACGTCTCGATGTACATCGGCAACGGCCAGATGGTGCACGCCTCCACGTCGGGGCAGCCGGTGAAGGTCGTGTCGGTCGACTCGATGGGCGGCATCACCGCGATGCGCCGCATCGCCTGAGGAAGGACCTCCCTGCCCCCCACCGCTCGCGAGCTCGCGGCGGGACCCTGCAGGGAGGCCGTTCCATCACGTCGCCGGGGCCGGTGACCCGTCCGGGTCGCCGGCCCTCGGCGTCCGTGGAGGGAGACCCCGGTGCGGCGCCGGCGCGCGCCTAGGATCGGCCGGGTGAGCAGGGCGGGCGGGACGAGCACCCGCCCCGGCCCCGCGGCCACCCGGCCCGACCGCACCGGCTCCCGCCGGGCCGCGCTGCTGGTCGCGCTCGTGCTCGGCGCGGCGCTCGTCGTCGTCATCGCGCTCCGCACGCCCTGGACGCTGCTGCCCACCCCGCCCGGCGGCGCGTCCCCGGTCACCGACGACGCCGGGCTGCCCGCCGAGGTCGTCCGCCGCGCCGAGGCCCTCGCCGCCGACATCCGGCCCGCGTCGCTGACCAACCTGGTGCTCGGGCTCGCGGTCTCGGCGCTGCTCGGCCTCACCCGCCTGGGCAGCCGGCTGGTCACCGCGGTCGGCCGGGCGGGCGGCCGCCGCTGGCCGCTCACCGTGCTGCTGGGCGCGGTCGCGCTGGTCGTCGTCGGCCGGCTGGTGACGCTGCCGATCTCCGCCTACGGCGAGGTGGTGCGGCACCGCTACGGGCTGTCCACGCGCTCCTGGCCCCTGTGGCTGCGCGACGTCGCGGTCTCCACGGCCATCGACGCCGGGCTCACCGCCCTCGGCCTGCTCGTGCTCGTCGCGCTGGCCCGCCGCGCGCCCCGCACGTGGTGGGCCTGGGCGGCCGGCGGCGCGGCCGCGCTGGTCGTCGCCGGCTCCTTCCTCTACCCGGTGGTCATCGAGCCGGCGTTCAACAGCTTCACGCCGCTGCCGGCCGGCGAGCTGCGCACCGACCTGCTGCGGCTGGCCGAGGAGAGCGGCTCCCCGGTCGAGGACGTCCTGGTCGCCGACGCGTCCCGGCGGACGACGTCGCTCAACGCCTACGTGTCCGGGTTCGGCTCGACCCGCCGGGTGGTCCTCTACGACACCCTGCTGGCCGACGTCCCCCCGGAGGAGATCGAGTCGATCGTCGCCCACGAGCTCGGCCACGTGGCCACCGACGACGTCCTGACCGGCACGCTCATCGGGGCGCTCGGCGCGGCCGCCGCCGTCGCCCTGCTCGGCTGGCTGCTGACCTCGGCGCCGCTGCTGCGCCGGGCCGGCGCGGACTCGGCGGGCGACCCGCGCGTGGTGCCGCTGGTGCTGTTCCTCGTCGCGGTCGGCTCCCTGGTCGCGACGCCGGTGCAGAACCTCGTCTCGCGGCACGTCGAGGCCCGGGCGGACCTGCACGCGCTCGACCTCACCCGGGACGCCGCCGCCTTCGTCGAGATGCAGCGGCGGCTGGCCGAGACCAACGTCTCCGACCCGAGCCCGCCGGCGGCGTGGAAGTGGTTCTTCGGCTCCCACCCCACGGCGGCCGAGCGGGTCGCGATGGCCGAGGACTGGCTGCGGCTGGGCGACCGGTGAGCGACCGCGGCCGCACGCTCGTCGTCACCAACGACTTCCCGCCGCGGCAGGGCGGCATCCAGACCTTCGTCGCGGCGCTGCTCGAGCGCCGCCCACCGGACTCCCTCGTCGTGCTGGCCTCCCGCTCCCCGGGCTGGGAGGCCTACGACGCGCAGCTGCCCTATCCTGTGGTCCGGCAGCAGACGGCGATGCTGCTGCCCACCCCGGCGACCGCCCGGGCCGCGACGGCGCTGGCCATCGAGCACGGCTGCGACACCGCCTTCTTCGGCGCCGCCGCGCCGCTGGGCCTGCTGGCGCCGGCCCTCCGCGACGCCGGGGTGCGGCACCTGGTCGGCGCCACCCACGGGCACGAGACCGGCTGGGTCGCGCTGCCCGGTGCCCGGCAGCTGATGCGCCGCATCGCCGGCGGCCTGGACGTGCTGACCTACATCAGCGAGTACACCCGCAGCCGCCTGGAGCCGGCCCTCGGCGGGCGCACCCGGCTGGCGCAGCTGTCGCCCGGGGTCGACGTGGACCTGTTCACCCCCGCCGTCGACGGCACCGCGGTGCGGCGGCGGCACGGGCTGGGGGAGGCGCCGGTCGTGGTCTGCGTGTCCCGGCTGGTGCCGCGCAAGGGGCAGGACGTGCTCGTGGCCGCCTGGCCGCAGGTGCTGGAGGCGCACCCGGGCGCGCGGCTGCTGCTGGTCGGCGGCGGCCCGGACGAGGCCCGGCTGCGGCGGGCGGTGGCCGAGCGGCGGCTGGGCGACTCGGTGGTGCTGACCGGCCCGGTGCCCCCGGACCGGCTGCCCGAGCACTACGCGGCGGGCGACGCGTTCGCCATGCCCTGCCGCACCCGCCGCGGCGGCCTGGACGTCGAGGGCCTGGGCATGGTCTACCTGGAAGCGGCCGCCGTCGGGCTGCCCGTCGTCGCGGGCACCTCGGGCGGGGCGCCGGAGGCGGTGCGCGACGGCGAGACCGGCACCGTCGTCCGCGACCCGCGGTCCCCGGACGCGGTCGCCGCCGCGGTCACCGCGCTGCTCGACGACCCCGTACGCGCCCGCGCCATGGGCGCCGCCGGGCGGGCGTGGGTGGAGCGGCGCTGGTCGTGGACGACGATCGCCGCCGACCTCGCCGCCCTGCTGGAGCCCGCGGACGACTGAGCCCCGCCCCGCACGTGGCGGGACGGGGCTCGGCCGGTCGGGTTCAGCGGCTGTAGAGGGCCTCGACCTCCTGGTCGAACTCCTTCATGACCACCGCGCGCTTGAGCTTCAGGCTCGGCGTCAGCATCCCGTTGTCCTCGGTGAAGTCCGTCGCGAGGACGCGGTACCTCTTGATCGCCTCGGCCTGGGACACCGCCTTGTTCGCGTCGGCGACGGCGGCGTCGAGCTCGGCCCTGACCTCCGGGTCGTCGACCAGCGCCGACGGCGGGGTGTCGGCCGGCTTGCCCTTGCCCTCCAGCCACGCGGGCAGCGCCTCGGCGTCGAGGGTGACCAGCGCGGCGATGAACGGCCGCTGGTCGCCGACGACGATGCACTGGCTGACCAGCCGGTGGGCGCGCAGCCGGTCCTCGAGCACCGCGGGGGCGACGTTCTTGCCGCCGGCGGTCACCAGGATCTCCTTCTTGCGGCCGGTGATCCGGGTGAAGCCGTCGGCGTCGATCTCGCCGATGTCGCCGGTGTGGAACCAGCCGTCGGGGTCGATCGCCTCGGCGGTGGCCTGCTCGTTCCTCCAGTAGCCGCGCATGACGACGCCGCCGCGGATCAGGATCTCGCCGTCGTCGGCGATCCGGAACGAGACGCCGGGCAGCGGGCGGCCGACGCTGCCGATCCGCAGCGCGCGGTCGTGGTTGACCGAGGCGGCGGCGGTGGTCTCGGTGAGGCCGTAGCCCTCGTAGACGGTGACGCCGGCGCCGCGGAAGAAGTGGCCGAGCCGCTCGCCGAGCGGGGCGCCGCCGGAGATGGCGCCGAGGCAGCGGCCGCCGAGCGCGGCGCGCAGCTTGCTGTAGACGAGCTTGTCGTACAGCGCGTGCTGGACGCGCAGCTTCAGGTCCGCGCCGCCGGAGTCCTGGGCGCGGGACCAGGCGATGGCCACCCGGGCGGCCCGGTCGAAGATCTTCCCCTTGACCGGGCTGTCGGCCTCGGCCTTCGCCTTGGCCTGGTTGAACACCTTCTCGAACACGCGCGGGACGGCCAGCACGAACGTCGGCTTGAACCCGCCGAGGTCCTCGACCAGGTTCTTCACGTCCGGCGTGTGGCCGATGACGGTGCGGGTCTTCACCGCGCCCACCTGCATGACGCGCGCCAGCACGTGCGCCAGCGGGATGAACAGCAGCAGCGAGCCCTGCACGTTCATGAACCGGTCGAGCAGGCTCATCCCGTTGCCGACCTCGAACAGGAAGTTGCCGTGGGTGAGCTCGCAGCCCTTGGGCCGGCCGGTGGTGCCCGAGGTGTAGATGAGCGTGGCCAGGCTGTCGGCGTCCAGCGTCGCGCGGCGGGCCTCGAGCTCGCTGTCGGGGACGGTCTCGCCGGCGGCGGTGAGCGTGCCGACGGCGTCGTCCTCGATGACGTACAGCGGACCGAGGTCGGGGGCCTGGTCGCGGACCGAGTCGACGGCCGTGGCGTGCTCGGCCTTCTCGACGATCGCGGCGACCGCGCCGGAGTCGGAGAGGATCCAGGCGACCTGGTCGGGGCTGGAGGTCTCGTACACCGGGACGGTGACCGCGCCGGCCGTCCAGATGGCGAAGTCGATGACGGTCCACTCGTAGCGGGTCTTGGCCTGCAGCGCGACCCGGTCGCCGGGCTGCACGCCCGCGGCGACCAGCCCCTTGGCCACGCCGGCCACCTGCTCACCGAACTCCCGCCAGGTGACGTCGACCCAGCGGCCGTCCCGCTGCCTCCGCAGGCCGACCTCGTCGCCGTGCTCGGCGACGTTCTCCGCCAGCATGTCGGTGAGCGCCTCCGAGGCGCCCACCTCGGTCGTCGCCGGGACGCTGTACTCGCGCACGCTCCGTCCTTCCTCCCCGCGCGGCCGGGGCGCCGCTGCCCGCGGTCCCCGCACGGGACACGTCCCGGCGAATCTACCGGCTGGGGCTACCGGTGAGTAGCCGTGCCCGGTCCACCCACCCTGCGGCTTTCGGGTGAACGGCTAGCCTCAGGCGCATGGCGGAGCAGTCCACCCAGTCGATCGTCGTCTCCGCGCCGGCGGCCGACGTGATGGCCGTGATCGCCGACTTCGAGGCGTATCCGCAGTGGGTGAAGGCGGCCCGGACCGTCGAGGTGCAGGAGCGCGGGCCCGACGGCCGCGCCCGCCGGGTCCGGTTCGTCATCGACGCCACCGTCCTCACCGACGAGTACGTCCTCGACTACACCTGGGACGGCGACCGGCAGGTCTCCTGGACCCTGGTGACCAGCAAGCTGATGAAGCGCCAGGACGGTTCGTACACGCTGCGCGAGACCGGCGGCGGCACCGAGGTGACCTACCGGCTCGCCGTCGACATCGGCGTCCCGATGCTGGGGATGATGAAGCGCCGCGCGGAGAAGGTCATCCTCGACACCGCGCTCAAGGAGCTCAAGAAGCGCGTCGAGGGCTGAGCCCCGTGCGCACACTGCTCCTCACCGGCCCCGGCGGGGCCGGCACGACCACCCTCGCCGCCGCGGCCGCGGTGCGCGCCGCCCGGGACGGGCGCCGGGTCGTGCTGGTGACCCGGCAGCCGGTCCCCGACGGGACGGCGGCCGCGGGCGTCGAGGTGGTCGTCGCCGAGCCGCAGGCCGGGCTGGAGGCGCTGTGGGCCGAGCGGGTGGCCGGCCCGGCGGCCGCGGTGCCCGACCTGGAGCTGCCGCCGGCGAGCTCGGTGGTGCCGCTGCCCGGCGCCGGCGAGCTCGGCGTCCTCGCCGCGCTCGGCCGGGTGCGGCCGGACACCGACCTGGTCGTCCTCGACGCCGGCCCGCTGCCCGCCGCCACGGGACTGGTCGCGCTGCCCGGCGCGCTGCGCTGGTGGCTGGGGCAGGTGCTGACCACCCGGGTGCGGGTGCTCGCCGCCGTCCGCACCGCCGCCGTCCGCGCGGGGACGGTGCGCCGGGGCGCCGCCGACCTCGCCCTCGACGCGCTGCCCGACCTCGAGGCGCTGCTCGACCGGCTCGCCCTGACCGACCCCGCCGCGACCGCGGTCTGGCTGGTGGGCCGGCCGCGGCCCTCCGCCGTCGCGGCGCTGCGGGCCGCGACCACCGCCCTCGCCGTCCACGGGCAGCGCCCGGTGGGCGTGCTCGCCCGCCGGCTGCCCGGCGGCGGGCCGGCGGAGTGGGCGGCCGCGCGGGCGGTCGAGGAGGACGCCGCGCGCGCCGCGCTGGCCGGGGTCGCGCCGGTGCGGGAGGTGGCCGAGGCCGCGGTCGAGCCGGCCGGCGCCGAGGCGCTCGCCGCGCTGCTGCCCGACCTGCCCGAGCCGGCCGGCGGGTCGGTCCCGCCGGTGCCCGCTCCCGAGCGCGTGGACGGCGGCTGGCGGCTGACGCTCCCGCTGCCCTTCGCCGAGCGCGCCGCGGTGCGGCTCACCCGCTGGGACGACGACCTGGTGGTCACCGCCGCCGGCACCCGCCGCTCGCTGCGCCTGGACGCCCTGTTGCGCCGGTGCGTGGTCACGTCGGGCACCCTGGCCGACCCGGGCACCGCCGCCGCGCGGCTGGAGGTCGGCTTCGCCGCCGACCCGCAGCAGTGGCCGGCCGACCTGCTGGCGGCGGTCGGGGCGGACAGTGCGGAGCGGGCGCCGTCGAGCAGTGCGGCGGACGGCCCGGCGGACGACAGGGGGACACGGTGACCGAGGGAGCCGACTGGCTCGATCAGGCGCGGCGGCTGGTCGCCGGGCTGGGACAGGCCTGGGCCGAGACCGGCGTCGCCGCGGAGGGGGAGACGGCCGGGCACGACCCGGGCGGGGACTGCCGCTGGTGCCCGCTGTGCCGGGCGGCCGCCGTCGCCCGCCGGCCGGACGTCAACGAGGCGCTCGCCGAGCTGCTGACCAGCGCCGCGGGGGCACTGCGGTCGGTGTCCACGCCGCCGCCCGCGCCCGAGCCGGCCCCGGCGCCGGAGCCGGCGCCGGTCCAGCACATCGAGCTCGGCTGAGTGGCCGGCGACCGGACCGGTCCCGCCGACCTGCCCGCGCTCGGCGTCGACGTCGGCGGGACCAAGGTGGCCGGCGGCGTCGTCGCGCCGGACGGGACGCTGCTGGACACCGCCCGCCGCTCGACGCCGACCGCGTCGGTGACCGAGACCGAGGCCGCGATCGCCGGGGTGGTCGAGGAGCTCGCCGTCCGGCACGGCGGCCCGCTGGCGGCGGTCGGCGTCGGCGCGGCCGGCTGGTTCGACCGCACCGGCGACGTCGTGCTGTTCAGCCCGCACCTGGCCTGGCGGCACACCGCGCTGCGCCGCGACCTCGCCGCCCGCCTGCGGCGGCCGCTGTGGGTGGGCAACGACGCCGACGCCGCCGCCTGGGCCGAGTACCGCTTCGGCGCCGCGCGCGGGGCGGAGCTGGCCCTGTGCATCACCCTCGGCACCGGCATCGGCGGCGGGATCGTCGCCGGCGGCCGGCTGCAGCGCGGCGCGCACGGGGTGGCGGGGGAGTGGGGGCACATGCGGGTGGTCCCCGACGGGCGGCTGTGCGCCTGCGGCAACCGCGGCTGCTGGGAGCAGTACGCCAGCGGCAGCGCCCTGGCGACCACCGCCCGCGAGGTGGCCACCCGCTCGCCGGCCGCGGCGGCGCGGCTGCTGGACCGCGTCGACGGCGACCCGGCGCGGCTGACCGGCGAGGACGTGGCCCGCGCCGCGGCCGACGGCGACCCGGTGGCGCTGAGCCTGGTGAGCGACGTCGGGGAGTGGCTCGGCCAGGGCATCGCCGACCTCGCCAGCGTGCTCGACCCGGACGTGGTCGTCATCGGCGGCGGGGTGAGCGTGCTCGGCGACATGGTGCTCGACCCGGCACGCGAGCGGCTCGGGCGGGCGCTGCCCGGCCGCGGCTTCCGGCCCGGCCCGCGGGTGGTCGCCGCGGCGCTCGGCGGCTCGGCCGGCCTGGTCGGCGCGGCCGACCTCGCCCGCGCGGCGGTCTGCGCCGGGCTCTAGACGACGGCTCCGTCGTCGCCGTCGTCGTCGCGGTCGCGCATCCGGGACAGCGCCAGGGCGGCGCTGCCGACCAGGGCCGCGACCCCGAGCACGAGGCCGGTCTCGGTCCGGAGGCCCAGCACGCCCGGCGCGCCGACCAGCACCACGCCGGCGGCGGCCAGCAGCACGGCGTACAGCGTCGACGGCGAGGGCATCGGCACCGGCGGGGCCGGCGGGGGCTCGTAGTGCTCCTCGGCGAGCAGGTCGTCCTCGTCCTCGTCGTCGGCCGGCGGCGCGGCGGGCCGGACGACGGCGGGCCCCGCGGGGCCCGCGTCCTCGACGACGGTGCGCCCGTGCTCGGCCTCGTAGGCGGCGACGATGCGCGTCCACTCGGCGTCCTCGTCCAGGTCGCGCCGCAGCGGGCGCCGCTCGGCCGCGGGCCCGCCGGCGGGGGCGTGGTCGTCGGCGTGCCGCTCGACCAGGGAGCGGCCCTCGCCGAGGCGGGTGCGGTCGACGAACAGCCGGTCGGCCGGCGGGCTGGGGAGGAAGACGGTGCGCGTGTAGGGCCCGACGTCGGCGGCCGGCTCGAGGTAGGCGGGGATGCCGGCGTCGCGCAGCACGTCGAGGAGGTGCTCGCCGACGCGCGGGTCGACGTCGCGCAGCGGCGCCCAGAGTGCGGCGTCCAGGCCGTTGTCGCGCCGGCCCCGCCCGCGCCGCGGCCCCGTCACGCCGCGGCTCCCCGGGGGAGCGGCCGGTCAGCAGCCACGGTGGTCCTCCTCCGGGGTCGGGCGTGGGGTGCGGCCGGTGCGACGCGCGGGGCCGATTGTCGGCGGGGCACCCGGATCCCTAGTCTGGCAGTTCCACAGGGAGGCGTGTTGTTCTACTGGTTCCTCAAGTTCGTGGCCATCGGGCCGGTCGTGAAGCTCGTCTTCCGCCCGCGGGCGGAGGGGCGCGAGCACGTGCCGGCCGACGGCGCCGCGATCCTGGCCAGCAACCACCTCTCGGCGTCGGACTGGATCTTCATGCCGCTGTCGCTGCGGCGGCGGGTCACCTTCCTGGCCAAGCAGGAGTACTTCACCGGCACCGGCGTGAAGGGGTGGCTGCAGCGGGCCTTCTTCTCCGGCGCGGGCCAGGTGCCCATCGACCGCGCCAGCGCCACGGCCGCCGAGGACGCCATCCGCACCGGCCTCCGGATGCTCCGGCAGGGCCGGCTGCTCGGCATCTACCCCGAGGGCACCCGCTCGCCCGACGGCCGCCTGTACCGGGGCAAGGTCGGCGTGGCGCGCATGGCGCTGGAGACCGGCGTGCCGGTGATCCCGGTGGCGATGGTCTACCGGCCGCGGCGGATGCCGTTCGGGAGGAAGCTGGTCCGGGTGCGCGTGCGCTTCGGCGAGCGGCTGGACTTCTCCCGCTACGAGGGCCTGGCCGGTGACCGCTTCGTCGAGCGGTCGATCACCGACGAGATCATGTACGAGATCATGACGATGTCGGGCCAGGAGTACGTCGACGTCTACGGCGCCACCGTCAAGAAGTCGATGCAGGCCACCGGCGCCAGTGCCTCCGACGTCGTCGGGCGGCTGCAGCCGCCGGCCGGCGAGGCCGGCGACCGGGCGCCCGACACCCTCGCCGGCTAGCGGTCGAGGAGCCGGCCGAGGAGGTCGGTGAGCAGGGCCAGCAGCTCGTCGCGGCTGGTCGCGGGCTCGCGCACCCACTGGTGCACGAGGTCCTCGGTGAAGGCGAACCACGAGCGCACCAGCTGCCGGCGCAGCGGGTCCTCGAGCCCGCCCAGCGCGCCGATGCCGAGGTCGACCAGCGCCTCGCGGGTCTCCTCGTAGACCTCGGCCACCCACGGGTCGCCGCCGGCCGCGCCGCGGACGAACGCCAGGTGCGACTCCCGGTAGGTCTCCACCCAGCCGACGTAGCGGTCCAGCATCCACGCCGGGCGCTCCGTGGCCGGCAGGTCCGCCGGCGGGGTGAGGTGGGCGCGCAGCAGGTCCGCCGCCGCCCGCGTCACCGCCTGGTAGTACTCCCGCTTGGACGGGAAGTAGTGGAACAGCAGGCTCCGGCTGATGCCGGCCCGCCGGGCCACCTCGTCGATGGTCAGCTCCTGCACCGGGGTCGTGGGCAGCAGCTGCAGGCCGATCCCGACCAGCTGCTCCCGCCGGTCGGCGGCCGACCGGCGGGAGCGGGCGGGGGGCGTGGGCACGGCCGGTCCGCTCAGGCGGCGGCCCGGGACGCCGCGGCCTCGGTGAGCAGCCGCGCGATCGAGGCGGTCACCAGGGAGGGCCGCTCGTTCGGGAGCATGTGCCCGGTCCGCGGGACCACCTGCACGTGCGCGGCGGGCAGGGCCTCGGCGAGCCGGCGGGTGTGGTGCACGGGGGTCAGCCTGTCGGAGTCGCCGACCAGCACCTCGACCGGCACGCGGGTGAGCGCGGCCAGCTCGGCGGACTTGTCGTGGTCGCCCAGCGCGGGCAGGAACGCGGTGAACGCCCGCACCGTGGTCGCGTGCACGATCTCCGCCCCGGCGCGCACCATCGCGTCGGTGGCGTCGGCGCCGTAGAGCAGGTCGCGCACGACCGCCCGGTGCCGCGGGTGCTCCGGCGGCACCAGCCGGCGCAGCCGCTCGACGACGCGGGCGCCGGCCAGGGCGAGCGACAGCGCGCCGGGGGTGAGCCGCTGCCGGACCCGCTCGGCGCGGGTGCGCGGCGGCGGCTGCAGGTCACCGGCCGACGTCGACACGAGCGCGACGCCGAGCACGCGGTCGCCGAACAGCTCCGGCCGGGCCGCGGCCAGGCACATGACCGTCATGCCGCCCATCGAGTGCCCGGCCAGTACCGCGGGGCCGGTCGGCGCCAGCTGGTCGAGCACGGCGGCGAGGTCGGCGCCCAGCCGGTCGATCGAGATCTCCGCGCCGCCCCAGGTGGACCGGCCGTGGCCGCGCTGGTCGTACCGGACCAGGCGCAGCCGGCCGTCGGCGACCTGCGGGGTGAGCAGCGCGGCGACGTCGTCCCAGGCGGCCTGCGACAGCGTCCAGCCGTGCGCGAGGACCAGCGTCACGGGGGCGTCGTCGGGACCCTCGACGGTGGCGTGCAGCAGGGCGCCGTCGGGGGTGGCGACGGCGGCGGTGCGGCGCAGCCGCAGGGGAGCGGTCGTGCTCACGCGGCCACCTCCGGGGTGCGGGCCGGGACGCCGGCGGGGGTGCCGACGTAGTTCTCGCGGTCCAGCCGCCGGGTCAGCCGCCGGAAGCGGAAGGTGAAGTCCGGCCAGAGCGTGGTGTTGTGCCCGTGCCGGTCGAGGTACCAGCTGCCGCAGCCGCCGGCCAGCCACACCGTGCCGCGGGACCGGCGGGCGATGAGCTCGCGGTAGGCCTCCTGCGCCTCGGGGGTGGTCTCGAGGGCGTCCAGGCCCTCGGCGGCCATGGTGCGCAGCGCGTCGTCGACGTAGGCCACCTGCGACTCGATCATGTAGACCATCGACGTGTGGCCGACGCCGACGTTCGGCCCGACCAGCAGGAACAGGTTGGGGAAGCCGGCGACGGCGCTGCCCCGGTTGGTGACCATGCCCTCGTCCCACACCTGCGCGAGGGTGCGGCCGTCGCGGCCGGTGATCCGCCGGGCGATGGGCAGGTCGGTGACGGAGAAGCCGGTGGCCAGCACGATCGTGTCGGTGGGCCGCTCGACCCCGTCGACGGTGACGACCGAGTGCGGCCGGACCTCGGCGATGCCGGCGGTGACCAGCTCGGCGTTGGGCGCCGACACCGCCGGGTAGTAGTCGTTGCTGATCAGGATGCGCTTGCAGCCGATCGTGTAGTCCGGCGTCAGCGCCTTCCGCAGCTCCGGGTCGCGGACCTGCTGGTGCAGGTGCGCCCGCGCCACCCGGCCGACCGGCCCGAGGAACCGCCGGTCCTTCGCCATGCCGAGGACGAGGAACTCGCGCGCCAGGTAGAGCACCGCGCGGACCAGCCGCTGGAAGCCGGGGACCAGCCGGTACAGCCGCTGCACCCGCGGGGACACCGGGTGGTCGGTGCGCGGCACGATCCACGGCGGCGTGCGCTGGTAGACGGCCAGGCTGCCGACGCGCGGCTGGATCGCCGGGACGATCTGGATCGCCGAGGCGCCGGTGCCGACGACGGCGACCCGCTCGCCGGTGAGGTCGTGCTCGTCGTCCCACCGCGCGGAGTGCACGACGGTGCCGGCGAACGAGTCCAGGCCGGGGATGTCGGGCCGGCTGGGGTCGGCCAGCGCGCCGGCGGCGGAGACGAGCACGCGGGCGCGGAACCGGCCGGCCGTCGTCTCGACGTCCCAGCGGCGGGCGGCGTCGTCCCAGCGCGCGGCGGTGACCTCGGCGCCGAAGACGCAGTGCCGCCGGACGTCGAAGCGGTCGGCGGTGGCCTGCAGGTAGGCCTGGATCTCCGGCTGCTCGGAGTAGGAGCGCGGCCAGTCCGGGTTGGGCGCGAAGGAGAAGGAGTAGAGGTTGGACTGCACGTCGCAGGCGGCGCCCGGGTAGTGGTTGTCGCGCCACGTGCCCCCGACGTCGTGCGCCCGCTCGAGCAGCACGACGTCGGTCTCGCCGCGCTGCACCAGCCTGATCGCCATCCCCAGGCCCGCGAAGCCGGTGCCGATGATCGCGACGCCGACCTCCCGGGTGTCCGCCGCGCCCGGGACGGGCCTGTCGAGTGTGCTGGTCACCGCTGCGCTCCTCCGGGTCCCCGCTTGCTGAGCAACGGTCGACAAGCTACAACCCTCGTTGAGCAATGCTCAACACGAGCACCCGAGACCCCAGGGAGCACCGATGCCGCTGTCGTCCCGCAGGAGGACCCGCACCCCGCTGGCCGGGAAGGCGGTGCTGATCACCGGTGCGGCGCGCGGGATCGGCGCCGAGCTGGCCCGCCGGGCCGCCGCCCGCGGCGCCCGGGTGGCACTGGCCGGCCTGGAGCCGGAGCTGCTGGCCCGGGTCGCCGACGAGCTGGGCCCCGAGCACCTGTGGGTGGAGTGCGACGTCACCGACGCCGAGGCGCTGCGGGCCGCCGTCGCCCGCACCGTGGACACCTTCGGCGGCCTCGACGTCGTCGTGGCCAACGCCGGGATCGCGCCGCTGACCACGGTCATGACCGGCTCGGCGCACGCGCTGTCGCGGACGATCGAGGTGAACCTGACCGGCGCGGTGCTCACCGCGCACGCCGCGCTGCCCGAGGTCGCCGAGAGGCGCGGGCACGTGCTGCTGGTCAGCTCCGCCGCCGCGTTCACGGTGCTGCCGGGCATGAGCGCCTACTGCGCGGCCAAGGCCGGGCTCGAGCGCTTCGGCGACGCGCTGCGGCTGGAGGTGGCCCACCGCGGCGTCACCGTGGCCAGCGCGCACCCGACCTGGATCGACACCGACCTGGTGCGCGACACCGAGGCGGCGCTGCCCACCTTCGCCGAGACCCGCCGGCGGCTGCCGGGCCCGCTCGGCGCCTACACCTCGGTGGAGGAGTGCGCCGAGGCGCTGGCGGAGAACCTGGAGACCCGCGGCCGCCGGGTGTTCGTGCCGCGCTCGGTCGGCGTCGTCTCGGCGCTGCGCCAGGCGGTCACCGGCGCGGTGGCGGAGAAGCTGGTGCTCCGGCTCTCCGCCGCCCGCGTGCCGCAGCTCGAGCGGGACGTCGCCGCGCTGCAGGGGCAGGAGTTCGGCCGGTCCTCGGTCGGCGGCCGCCGGGCGGGCTGAGCGCACCTACGGTGGTCGGTGTGCGGCGGTTCTTCTACGACACCGAGTTCATCGAGGACGGGACGACGATCGACCTCGTCTCGATCGGCGTCGTCGACGAGACCGGCCGCGAGTTCTACGCCGTCAGCACCGAGTTCGACGAGCGCCGCGCCATCCCGTGGGTGCGCCGCAACGTGCTGGACCAGCTGCCGCCCCCGGCCGACCGGGCGTGGCGCAGCCGCCGGCGCATCCGCGACGACCTGCTCGCCTTCCTCACCGGCCCGGGGGAGGAGGTCGAGCTGTGGGCGTGGTTCGCCGCCTACGACCACGTGGCGCTGGCCCAGCTGTGGGGGCCGATGACGGCGCTGCCGCGGGCGGTGCCCCGGTTCACCCGGGAGCTGCGTCAGCGGTGGGACGACGTCGGCCGGCCGGAGCTGCCGCCCAAGCCGGCCGGCACGCACGACGCGCTGGTCGACGCACGCTACAACCTCGCCCGCTGGCAGGCGATGGAGGCCGCCCGGCCCCGCTGAGCGGCGGGCCCGGGCGGCCTCCGGGCCGGGGGAGGCGGCCTCAGACCGTGAAGACGGCGAGCAGGCGGGTGAGCTCCTGGGAGAGCCCGTCGAGCTCCACCGCGGCGGCGTGCGCCCGGTCGACGTCGTCGGCGCTGTCGCGGGCGTCGGCGCTGACCGTGGTGAGCGTGGCGGACACCGAGCCCGCGCCCTCGGCGGCCGCGGCGACGCTGCGGGTCAGCTCGCGGGTGGTCGCCGACTGCTCCTCCACCGCGCTGGCGATGGTGAGCTGGTGGTCGTTCATCGCGTGCACGACCTCGGCGATCCGGGTGATCGAGCCGACCGCGGCGCCGGTGTCGGCCTGGATGGCCTCGACCTTGCGCGCGATGTCGTCGCTGGCGCGGGCGGCCTCCTGCGCGAGCTCCTTGACCTCGTTGGCCACGACGGCGAAGCCCTTGCCCGCCTCGCCGGCGCGGGCGGCCTCGATGGTCGCGTTGAGCGCGAGCAGGTTGGTCTGCTCGGCGACGGCGGCGATGACGCGCACCACCTCGCCGATCTCCGCGGAGCTGGTGCCCAGCGCGGCGATCGCGCCCTCGGTCCGGCGGGCGAGCTCGGCGGCCTGCCGGCCCACCTGCGCGGCCTCGGCGGCGCTGCGCGCGATGTCGGTGATCGACAGGCCCATCTCCTCCGCGCCGGCGGCGGCCGCGGACACGCCGGCGCTGATGTCGCTGGCCGCGGTGTGCGCCGACTGCGCCTGGTCGCGGCTGCGGGCGGCGCGGGTGGCGAGCCCGTCGGCGACCGCGGCCACGCCCGACGCCGACGCGGCCACCTGGCGGGCGCAGCCGCCGATGTCGCGCACGGTGCCGGCGACCTTCTCCACGAACCGGTTGAACGCCGCGGACAGCTGGCCGACCTCGTCGTCGCCGGTGACCGTCATGCGCTGGGTCAGGTCGCCCTCGCCGTCGGCGATCTCGGCCATGCGGGCGCGCAGCTGGTCCAGCGGCGCGGTGAGCCGGCGGCCGAGCTGCCAGGCGACGACCCCGCCGAGCAGCGCGACCAGGACGGCGGCGAGGACGAGTGCGGTCACCATCGCGGCGCGGCCGTCGGCGAGCCGGTCGACCGGGCCGGTGAAGTCGGCGTCGCGGGCGAGGGTGACCAGCACCCAGTCCCACGGCGCGTAGTAGGCGACCCGGGCGGTGGTCGGGCCGGCCTCGGGGTCGGTGAAGTGCACGGTGGCCTGCTCGCCGTCCTCGAGGCCGAGGGCGGCGTCGACGATCTCCCGCACGTGGGGGCGGCCGTCGGCGTCGGTGGCGTCGATCAGCTCCTGCCCGTCGCGGGCGCCGTCGGGACTGACCAGCACGGTGCCGGCGCGGTCGCCGGTGCCGCCCCACACCTCGACGTGCCCGTGCGCGCCGACCTGCGTGGCCTCCAGGCTCTCCCGCAGCGCCGGGATGGCCTGCTGCTGCTCGCCGACGTAGAGCATCCCGACCAGCTGGCCGGCCCGGTCGAGCAGCGGCGTGTAGGCCGCGACGTACCAGGAGCCGACGACGAAGGCGTTGCCGCGGTAGGTCTGCCCGGAGGTGACCGCGGCGACCACCGGGTTGGGCTGCCCGTCGGGGTTGACCGCGGGGATGTAGGTGCCGATCGCGCGCCGGCCGTCGGCGCCGGTGACGTTGGTCGCCACGCGCAGCATGTCGCCCGAGGGCGTGCGCTGGAAGACCGTGGCGGTGCCGCCGACCAGCGCCTCCACCTGGTCGACGACGGCGGTGGGCACGGCGGGGTCGGCGTTCTGGCCGAGCCACTGCCCGCCGACGGTCACCCGGGGCAGGTCGAGCGGCGTCACCTCGCCGGACTGCTGGTTCTTCGCCTCCCACCGCACGGGCCCGCCGGGGCCGCCGACGGTGAGCCCGCCGGAGCGGGCGAGCACGTCGAGGGCGACGGCGAGCTGGCTGTCGACCCGCGCGGCGGTGGACTGGCCCTGGGTGGCGACGACGTCCTGCACGCCGGCCGCGGTGCGCGCGACGCTCTCCTCGACCAGCTCGGTCACCGACTCCTGCGTGGTGTCGGCGAACCGCGCGCTCTGCCACGCGCTCACCCCGGCCATCGCGCCGCCGGTCGCCGCCACGCTGGCGACGGCCAGCGCGACCACCTTCGTCCTGATGCCCCAGCGTCCGAGCACGTCGTCCCCCTCCCGGCCCGGGCAGAGCGCCCGGCACCGCGCCGCAGCGTCGGCACGGTGCGGCCGGTCCTGTACCGGAACCCGCCGGCGTGTGGCGGCCGGGGCGGGTGGGGCGGACCGTGACTCAGGCGGGTCCGAGCACGGCCTGGGTCTGGGTGACCGAGGCCACCGGCCGGCCGTCGTCGTCGGTCACCTCGGTGAGGACGACGACCGTCGAGCGGCCGACGTGCAGCGGGCGGGCGGTGGCGTGCGCGGTGCCGCCGCGGACCGCGCGCAGCAGTGACGTCGACGAGGCGAGGGTCGACGTCGACGCCCCCGGCGGCAGGTTGAGGAAGGCGCAGACGGCGCCGACGGTGTCGGCCAGCGTCATCAGCGCCCCGCCGTGCAGCACCCCGCCGGCGGTGCACCGCTGCGGCGCCCACGGCAGCCGGCCGGCGACCTCGCCGGGCCCGGCCCGGTCCAGCTCGACGCCGGTGGCGACGGCGAAGGGCATCAGGGCGAGCAGCTCGGCGGGGTCCACGCCGGCGATCCTGCCGGTTCCGGCGCGCAGACGGTGACCGCGGTCCGGATCGGGTGCAGGATCGTGCTGACCTGCGGTTCGTCCCTCCGGGAGGCGTCGTGCGCATCGGGATCCTGACCGGCGGGGGAGACTGCCCCGGCCTCAACGCGGTCATCCGGGCCGTGGTCCGGTGCGGCATCGGGGCCGGGGACGAGGTGGTCGGCTTCCGCGACGGCTGGCGCGGCCTGCTCGACGACGACGCCGTGCCGCTGGACCTGCCCGCCGTCCGCGGGCTGCTGCCCCGCGGCGGCACCGTGCTCGGCACCTCCCGCACCAACCCCTACGCCATCGACGGCGGCCCCGCGCGGGTGATGGCCACCCTCGAGCGGCACGGGATCGAGGCGCTGGTCCCGGTGGGCGGCGAGGACACCCTCGGCGTCGCCGCGAAGCTGACGGGGGAGGGGGTGCGGGTGGTCGGCGTCCCCAAGACGATCGACAACGACCTCGACGGCACCGACTACACCTTCGGCTTCGACACCGCGGTCGGCGTCGCGATGGAGGCCATCGACCGGCTGCACACCACCGGCGACAGCCACCACCGGACGCTGGTCGTCGAGGTGATGGGTCGGCACGCCGGCTGGATCGCGCTGCACGCGGGGATGGCCGGCGGCGCCACCGTCGTGCTGGTGCCCGAGCGCCCGTTCGACGTCGAGGCCGTGGTCGCGCACTGCCTGCACCGCTTCGAGTCCGGCTACTCGCCGATCGTCGTCGTCTCCGAGGGGGCGCGGCCGGCCGACGGCGGCCTGGTGACCGCCACCGGCGAGCGCGACGCCTTCGGCCACGTCCGGCTCGGCGGCATCGGGGCGGCGCTGGCGGCGCTGCTCGAGGAGCGCACCGGCCGGGAGGCGCGCGCGGTGGTGCTCGGGCACATCCAGCGCGGCGGCACGCCGTCGGCGTTCGACCGGGTGCTGGCCACCCGGTTCGGCCTGGCCGCGGTCGGCGCGCTGCACGAGGGGCACTCCGGTGTCATGGTGGCCCTGCGCGGGACCGACGTCGTCCCGGTGCCGATCGCGGAGGCCACGGCGCGGCTCAAGCTGGTGCCCCTGGAGCGGTACGCCGAGGCCGAGGTGTTCTTCGGGTGACGGCGGTGACCGCCGTACCCTCGACGGCGTGAGCGTGTCCCCCTCCCCGCAGCCGGTGCCCGGTCTCGACCGGTGGCGCGAGCTCCCCGCCGCCCAGCAGCCGACCTGGCCCGACCGCGCCGCCCTCGACGGCGTCCTCACGACGCTGTCGTCCGTGCCGCCGATCGTGGCGCCCAGCGAGGTCGACGAGCTGCGCTCCCGGCTGGCGCTCGTCGCGCAGGGCAAGGCGTTCCTGCTGCAGGGTGGGGACTGCGCGGAGACCTTCGACCTCAACACCGACGCGCACCTGCAGAGCACCACGCGCACGCTGCTGCAGATGGCCGTCGTCCTCACCTACGGCGCGAGCGTGCCGGTGGTCAAGGTCGGGCGGGTGGCCGGGCAGTACGCCAAGCCGCGCTCGTCGGACACCGACGCCCTGGGCCTGCCGTCCTACCGCGGCGACATGGTCAACTCGCTGGAGCCGGTGCTCGAGAAGCGCATCCCCGACCCGAACCGGCTGGTGCGCGCCTACGCCAACTCGGCCGCGGCGATGAACATGATCCGCGCCTACGCGCACGGCGGCCTGGCCGACCTGCACGCCGTCCACGACTGGAACAAGGACTTCGTCGCCAACTCGCCGGCCGGCGTCCGCTACGAGGTCATCGCCCGCGAGATCGACCGGGCGCTGGCGTTCATGAAGGCCTGCGGGGTGGACGACAGCGCGCTGCGCGGCGTCGAGCTCTACAACAGCCACGAGGCGCTGATCCTCGACTACGAGGCCGCGCTGCTGCGGGTGCACGAGGGCCGGCCCTACGCCGCCTCGGCGCACTTCGTGTGGATCGGCGAGCGCACCCGCCAGCTCGACGGCGCGCACGTGGAGTTCATGTCCCGCATCGCCAACCCGATCGGCGTCAAGATCGGGCCCTCGACCACCCCGGAGCAGGCCACCGAGCTGGTCGAGCGGCTGGACCCCGACGGCGTCCCGGGCCGGCTGACGCTGATCAGCCGCATGGGCAACGGGAAGATCCGCGACGTCCTGCCGCCGATCGTGGAGAAGGTCACCGCCGGCGGCCACCAGGTCGTGTGGCAGTGCGACCCGATGCACGGCAACACCCACGAGTCCTCGACCGGCTACAAGACCCGGCACTTCGACCGGGTCGTCGACGAGGTCCTCGGCTTCTTCGACGTGCACCGCGCGCTGGGCACCTGGCCCGGCGGCATCCACGTCGAGCTCACCGGCGAGGACGTCACCGAGTGCCTCGGCGGGGCCATGGAGATCAGCGACGAGGACCTCAACAGCCGGTACGAGACCGCCTGCGACCCGCGGCTGAACACCGGGCAGTCCCTGGAGCTGGCCTTCCTCGTGGCGGAGATGCTGCGTGGGTGAAGGACCCCGCTGCCCCCCACCGTTCGCAAGCTCACGGCGGGCCCCTGCGGCGGGGCCGGAAAGCCTGACGGGATGACCTCCTTCACCGACCTCCGCTCCGACACCGTCACCCGCCCCACGCCCGGCATGCGCCGGGCGATGGCCGAGGCCGAGGTGGGCGACGACGTCTACGGCGAGGACCCGGCGATCCGGGCGCTGGAGGAGCGGGTCGCGGACCTGTTCGGCCACGAGGCGGCGCTGTTCGTGCCCTCCGGGACCATGGGCAACCAGATCGGCATGCGGCTGGTCTGCGAGCCCGGCCAGGAGGTGCTCTGCGACGCCGACGCGCACGTGGTCACCTACGAGATGGGCGCCGCGGCCGCGGTGTTCGGCATCTCCACCCGCACGGTCGTCTCCGACGGCGGCCTGCTCGACGCGGACGCGCTGATCGACCAGGTGCGCCCGCGCGGCGACTGGCACCTGACCGCCACCGCCGCCGTCGCCGTGGAGAACACGCACAACCGCGGCGGCGGGCGGGTGCAGCCGCTGGCCGAGCTCGAGCGGCTGTTCGCCTGGTCCCGCGAGGCCGGCGTCGCCGTGCACCTCGACGGCGCCCGGGTCTGGAACGCGCACGTCGCCTCGGGTGTCGAGCTCGCGACCTACGGGCGGCTGGCCGACACCGCGTCGGTCTGCCTGTCCAAGGGGCTCGGCGCGCCGGTCGGGTCGGTGCTGGTGGCGTCGGCCGAGCGGATCGCCGTCGGCCGACTGTGGCGCAAGCGCCTGGGCGGCGGCATGCGGCAGGCCGGGGTGCTGGCCGCGGCCGGGCTGTACGCGCTGGACTCCCACCTCACCCGGCTGGCCGAGGACCACGAGCACGCCCGGCTGCTGGCCAAGCGCCTGGGCGTCGACCCGGCCACGGTCGAGACGAACATGGTCGTCGTCGACGACGTGCCCGCGCCCGTGGTGGCCGAGGCCGCGAAGGCGCAGGGCGTGCTGGTGTCCCAGGTGAGCCCGCGCCGCATCCGGCTGGTCACCCACCTCGACGTCGACCGGGCCGCCGTCGAGCGCGCGGGCGACGTCCTCGCCGCCCTCCTCGACCGCTGAGGACACCCGCCGGCCACCGCGAGGGTGGCCGGCGGGCGCCGCGGCTCAGTACGAGCTGAACAGCAGCCGGTTCGGCGTGCCGGCCCGGGTGGCGGTGCGCGAGAGCGTCACGTGGTTCGTCGTCGCGGCCGCGGTGACCGCCCCGGCGACCGTGGCCGGCGCGGCGCCCGCGTGGCCCTGCAGGTACAGCGCGGCGACGCCCGCGACGTGCGGCGTGGCCATCGACGTGCCGCTGATCGTGCTGGTCGCCGTCGGCGAGGTGTGCCAGGTGCTGGTGATGCCGACGCCGGGCGCGAGCAGGTCCACGCAGGTGCCGTGGTTGCTGAACGAGGCGGCGGTGTCGGTGCGGTCGGTGGCGCCCACGGTGAGCGCGGCCGGCACCCTCGCGGGGGAGGAGGCGCAGGCGTCCTGGGCCACGCCCGCGTTGTTGCCGTTGCCGGCCGCGACGGCGTAGGTGACGCCGTCGGCGATGGAGTTGCGGACGGCGGTGTCGATCGCCGTGCTCGCCCCGCCGCCCAGGCTCATGTTCGCCACGGCCGGCGCGCCCGCCGCGTGGTTCGCGGTCACCCAGTCGATGCCGGCGACGACGCCGGCGGTGGTGCCGCTGCCGTCGCAGCCGAGCACCCGCACGCCCACCAGCCGCACGCCCTTGGCGACGCCGTACGTGGTGCCGCCCACGGTGCCCGCGACGTGCGTGCCGTGGCCGTTGCAGTCGTCGGCCGGACCGCCGTCGACGGCGTCGTACCCGGAGACCGCCCGGCCGCCGAAGTCGGTGTGCGCGTAGTGGATGCCGGTGTCGATGACGTAGGCGGTGACGCCGCTGCCGGTCGCGGCGTACCCGAACGTGCCGGACAGCGGCAGGTCGCGCTGGTCGGTGCGGTCCAGGCCCCACGGCGCGCCGGACTGCGTGCCCTCGGCGGTCACCACCTGGTCGCGCTCGACGGCGACCACGCCCGGGATGGCCGACAGCCGGCCCGCGGCGGCCTCGGGCAGCTCGACGGCGAAGCCGGTGAGCGCCGCGGTGTAGACGTGGGCGATCCGCCCGCCGAGGCCGCGGGCCCGGTCCGCCGCCTGGTCGGGGAGGGTCGAGCGGTCGACGGTGACCACGTAGGTGGCCCGCGGGCCGCCGTCGGCGGGCGCGGCGGAGGCGGGGCCGGCGGTGACGCCGAGGCCGGCGGTCGCCAGCGCGACGATGCCGACGGCCAGGGTGCGACGAGTGGGCAAGGACGGCTCCTCGGGGTGACTCTCCGCGGCCGGACGACTGCGGGGGGATGCGAGCCAATCCCGTGTCGTAGGTCACCGCAAGTGAAGACGCGAACCCGCAGGGTGACCGCGGCGTGTCGCCCTCCTCGGGCGCGCCGCCATCCCGGTGATCACCTCCCGTCCACGGCGGCCGGCCGGCCGGGCGAGCCACCGTGGACGCGTGATGATCACGCCACGAGGACGGCGGCGACCCGGAAGACGAGTTCCTCCGGGTGGTGGAGGTCCCGGGCGGTCACGAACACGACCCGCCAACCGGCGGCCAGCAGCCGGTTCAGCCGGTCCCGGTCGCGGGCGAACTGGCCCGGGTCGCCGTGCCAGGCGCGGTCGTACTCGAGGGCGAGGCGGCGGTCGGGCCAGGCGAAGTCGACCCGGGCCACGAAGCGGGAGCGGTGCCGGACGACGTGCTGCGCGACGGGTGCGGGCACCCCGGAGCGGCCGAGGAGGAGCCGCACCCGGGTCTCCTGCGGGGACTCGGCCAGCCCGTCGGCGAGAGCGGCGGCCGTCCTGGCCTGGGCGCTGCCGCGGCAGCGGGGGAGGGAGGCCGCTGCGGCGCGGACCGCCGCCAGGTCCGCCACGTCCGCCCGCACGAGCTGGTCGAGCAGGACGACGGCGTCGTCGAGCGACCCGCGCCGGACCAGGTCGAGCGCGGTGCGGGTGCGGCCGGTCCAACACCACCGCCCGTCGGTCACGACGTCGCCGGCGAGGGACGCGCTGCGCACGAGGACGCCGGAGGTCGGGTGCCAGCGCACGCCGGGCGGCAGGACCACCTCGACGGGGTCGTCGGGCCCGGCGAGGTGCCGGGCGCCGTGCCGCACAGCGGCGGTGCGGCCGCCGAACACCGCCTCGGGAGGCGCCACCAGCGCCACGGCGTCGGCTTGAGTGAGGTGGGTGACGGGTCGATCGGCGGCGAGGTAGACGTCCGGGCGCAGGCGCCGCCAGGCCGAGGTGCGCAGCTGGCCCCGGGTCAGGAGGCCCCGGCGGAGTGCCTCGCTGCCGCGGAAGGGGCCGCGCAGCAGGTCCGGCGGCGGTTCGGGCACCGCGGCAGCCTGCCGGTCGGCACGGGTGTCCCGCCGGCGCCGTCCACAGGCCGGTGATCACCACGCGTCCACGGCGGTCGGGGCGGGCCCCGGACGACCGTGGACGGGGAGTGATCACCTGCGTCAGGCGGCGGAGGACTCCGCCGGACGGTCGTCGCGGAGGGCGCACAGCAGGGCGATGTCGCGGGCGTGGCCGCGGTCGGCGCTCGGCGTCTCGACGACGACCGGCACCCCGGCCATCGCCGGGTGCGTCATCAGCTCGGCGAAGGCGCCGACGCCGATCGAGCCCTCGCCGATGGTGGTGTGCCGGTCGCGCTTGGAGCCGCGCTCGTCGAGGGAGTCGTTGGCGTGCACCAGGCCGAGCCGGCCCGGGCCGACGGTGGCCTCCAGCGCGTCGAGCGTCGCCGTCGTCCCGCCCGGGGTGGCCAGGTCGTGCCCGGCCGCCCAGGCGTGACAGGTGTCCAGGCAGACGCCCACCCTCGGGTGCCAGTCCAGCGCCGCGAGGTAGGGGCCGAGGTCCTCGACGGTGGCCGCCAGCGACCGGCCGCCGCCCGCCGTCGGCTCGACGAGCAGCCGCGGGCCGTCGTCGGGGAGGGCGTCGAGCACCGGCAGCAGCCGCTCGTGCAGCTGGTGCAGGGCGGCCTCGTAGCGGTCCTCGTCGACGGCGGACCCCGCGTGCACGACGACGCCGCGCACGCCGAGCTGCACGCCGCGCGCGAGGTCGGCGGCGATCGTCTCGATCGAGCGGTCGACGGTCGCCGGGGTGGGCGAGCCGACGTTCACCAGGAACGGCGTGTGCACGAATGACGGGACGCCGCGCTCGGCCAGGCCCGCGACGAACGCGGCGTCCTGCGCGGGGTCGCCGGCCGACCGCTTCCAGCCGCGCGGGTTCCCGACGAAGACCTGCACCGCCTGCGCGCCGACGGCGTCGGTGTAGCGCAGCCCGCCCGTGGCCAGTCCACCGGCGACCTGGATGTGCGCCCCGACGGGGATCCGCGTCACCCGAAGCTCAGCAGCAGGCTCACCTGGCTGCCCTGGTCGACGACGGTGCCCGCGCCCGGGCTCTGCCGGTACACGCGGTCGCCGGTGATGAAGGTGGAGGTGGTGACCGTCAGCCCCGCGGCCTCCAGGGCCGCGGTCGCCTCGCCCTCGCCCATGCCGGTCACGTCGGGCACGGTCACCTGCGGCACGCCGATGGAGACCTGGATGGTCACCTCGCTGCCGTAGGGCGCCTCGGTGCCCGGCCCCGGGGTGACCGCCATGACCGCCCCGGTGGGGACGTCGGCGCTGCGGCCCTCGGTGCGGACGACGGTGAAGTCCTCGGCCTCCAGGTTGGCCTGCGCGGCGTCGGCGGGCTGGCCGACGACGTCGGGGACCGCGACCGGCGCCGGCCCGCGGCTGACGTAGACGACCACCGGGTCCCCGCGCCTGACCTCCGTGCCGGCCTCGGGCTCGAAGCCGGTGACCGACCCGACCGGGACGTCGTCGTCGTAGTCCTGCTGCTCGGTGGGGACGACGGGGATGCCGGCCAGCGCCTCGCGCACCGCCTCGATCGGCTGCCCGACCAGGTCGGTGGGCACGGTGAACCGCTCGGGCCCCCTGGAGACCACCAGCTCGACGTCGGTGTTGCGGATCGCCTCGCCGCTGTCGGGGTCGGCGGCGATGACCACGCCCTCGGGCACGGTCTCGCTGAACTGCTCGTCGGCGAAGACCGGGTCCAGGCCCGCCTCCTGCAGCAGGTCGACGGCGGCGGCGCGGTCGCTGCCGATCAGCGAGGGCACCTGCGTCCAGCGGCCGGAGCCCATCCACCAGCCGATCGCGCCGATGGTGACCGCCAGCAGCAGCACCACGGCGACGGCCAGCCGGGCGCGGCGGCGCCGGACCTGCGGGGAGACGCCGGCGCGCTGCGGCGGGGCGGGCCGGCGGCCGCCGACGTCGGCCGTCGAGCCGGTGCCGACGTTCGGCAGCAGGCTGGTGCGGCCGGCGCGGGAGGGGCGGCCGCCGCCGAGCACCTCGGTGCCCGGCTCGGTGCCGCCGTCGCCGGGGTCGCTGGGGTGCCGGCGCGGGGGCCGGTTGGTCGGCCGGATGGTGGCGGGCCCCGCGGAGCTGCGCCCGGTGGGCACCGGCACGCGGGCCAGGCCCAGGTCGCTGCGGACGTCCTCCAGGTCGGCCAGGAAGGCGCCGGCGTCGAGCGGGCGGACGGCGGGGTCGCGGCGCGTCGTCCGCTTGACCAGCTCGTCGACCTGCCACGGCACGGTCGGCACCTCGGCCGAGGGCAGGGGCACGTCGTGGTGCACGTGCTGGTAGGCCACCGCCAGTGGGGTGTCGCCGCCGTAGGGCGGGTGGCCGGTGAGCATCTCGAACAGCACCAGCCCGGCGGCGTAGACGTCGCTGCGGGCGTCGGCGCGGCCGCGCTCGAGCTGCTCGGGGGACAGGTAGGCGACGGTGCCGATGAGCACGCCGCCGGTGTGGCTGGTCTGCCCGGTGCCGGTGAGCGCGCGGGCCAGGCCGAAGTCGGCGACCTTCACCGTGCCGTCGTGGCCGATGAGCACGTTCTCGGGCTTGACGTCGCGGTGCACGATCCCGGCGCGGTGCGCGGCCGACAGCCCGGCCAGGACCGGCTCGAGGACGGCGAAGGCCTCGGCGACGGTCAGCCGGCCGCGGGCCTGCAGCAGGTCGCGCAGCGTGCGGCCGCGGACCAGCTCCATCACCAGGAAGACCAGCCCCTGGTCGCTGCCCTGGTCGCTCACCCCGACGACGTTGGGGTGGCTGAGCATCGCGGCGGCGCGGGCCTCGCGGGTGAACCGGCCGACGAACGTCGGGTCGTGCGCGAGGTGCTCGGCCATGACCTTGACCGCGACGGTGCGGTGCAGCCGGAGGTCGGTGGCGGCGTAGACGGTGGACATGCCGCCGCGCGCCAGCCGCTCCTCGAGGCGGTAGCGCCCCTCGAGGACCAGGCCGACCACGGGGTCGGTCACGGCGGTGTCCACGAGCAGGAGTCTAGGAGCGCCCGGCCCCGGATCGGTCGGCACACGCGCAGGCGGACGGGCCGGCACACCCTCCCGTCACACCGGTCACGGGAGGGGTCGTCCGCGTGCACCCGCCCCGGCGGGGGTAGGCGTGCGGGCACCGACCGACGAGGGAGAGGGCGAGCACGTGAGCGAGCAGACACCGGAGCCGGGCCCGCAGGACGGCGTCGAGCGCGGCGGCGCGGACGAGGGCAGCGGTGCCCCGGTCACCGAGACCGAGGTCGAGACGTCGAAGAAGCCCGAGGACCGCGACAGCGACGTCTGACCGGCCCGGCCCGGGGCGCCCGCCCCGGGCCGGGCCGCCGTCGCGGGCTCAGGACAGCTCGAGCCCGGGGTAGAGCGGGTGCGCGGCGACCAGCTCGGCCGCGGCCGCGCGGGTCTTGTCGGTCAGGCCGGCGTCGACGACGTACTTCGCCTTCGACGGCGAGCCGTCCTTCGTGGCGGTGGGACTGGTGTGCGACAGCACGTCGACGATCAGCTCGGCGGTGCGGTCGAACTCGGCGGCGCCGAACCCGCGGGTGGTCAGCGCGGGCGTGCCCAGCCGGACGCCGGAGGTGTACCAGGCGCCGTTCGGGTCGGCCGGGATCGCGTTGCGGTTGGTGACGATGCCGGCGTCGAGCAGCGCCGACTCGGCCTGCCGGCCGGTGAGGCCGAAGCCGGAGACGTCGAGCAGCACGATGTGGTTCTCGGTGCCGCCGGTGACCAGCCGGGCGCCGCGGCGGGACAGCCCCTCGGCCAGGGAGACGGCGTTGTCGACGACGGCCTGCGCGTAGCCGGCGAACTCCGGGCGGCGGGCCTCGGCGAAGGCGACCGCCTTGGCGGCCATGACGTGCGGCAGCGGGCCGCCGAGCACCATGGGGCAGCCGCGGTCGACGGCGTCGCTGTACTCGGGCTGGGCCAGCACGAACCCGCCGCGCGGGCCGCGCAGCGACTTGTGGCTGGTGCTGGTGACCACGTGGGCGTGCGGCACCGGGTCGAAGTCGCCGGTGAAGACCTTCCCGGCGACCAGGCCGGCGAAGTGGCTCATGTCCACCACGAGCGTGGCGCCGACCTCGTCGGCGATCTCGCGCATCCTCGCGAAGTCGACCTTGCGCGGGTAGGCGGAGTAGCCGGCCATGAGGATCAGCGGGCGGAACTCGCGCGCGCGGGCGGCGACGGCGTCGTAGTCCAGCAGCCCGGTCCCCGGGTCGGTGCCGTAGGAGGACTGGGCGAACATCTTGCCGCTGATGTTCGGGCGGAAGCCGTGGGTGAGGTGGCCGCCGGCGTCGAGGCTCATGCCGAGCATCCGCTGGTCGCCGAGGGCGTGCCGCAGCGTCGCCCAGTCCTCGTCGGTGAGCTCGTTGACGTGCCGGACGCCGGCCCGCTCCAGGGCGGGGGACTCGATCCGCTGGGCGAGCACCGCCCAGAACGCGACCAGGTTGGCGTCGATGCCCGAGTGCGGCTGGACGTAGGCGTAGGGGGCGCCGAACAGCTCGCGGGCGTGCTCGGCGGCCAGCGCCTCGACGGTGTCGACGTTCTGGCAGCCGGCGTAGAAGCGGTGCCCGACGGTGCCCTCGGCGTACTTGTCGCTGAACCAGTTGCCCATGGTCAGCAGCACCGCGGGGCTGGCGTAGTTCTCGCTGGCGATGAGCTTGAGGGAGGCGCGCTGGTCGGCGAGCTCCGCGCCGATCGCGTCGGCCACCCGGGGCTCGACCTCGGCGATCACCGACAGGGCGCTGCGGTAGGCGGTGGACGCGGCGGCGGCGTCGAAGGAGGGGGTCACGTCGCTCATGGGGGCTCCTGGCGGGTGTCGGCGTCAGCGGTGCCCAGGCGCCCGGCGGGGGAGTGCAGGCCGCTCCCCGGTGGTGCCCCACCTCGATGCGCCAGTCACGGCCCGCCGCCGATGGTAGCCGGGTCCCGCGCCGTCCTAGGCTCGGACCGTGCAGCCCGACGAGATGAAGACCCTCACGCCGGCAGAGGTCGCCGACGCCCTCGGGGTCTCGCCCAACAAGGTCCGGCAGCTGGTCCGCGAGGGCAAGCTCATGGCCGTGCCGGGCAGCGGCAACAGCCGCATCCCCGCCGACTTCATCCAGGACGGCGCGGTCCTGCGGCACCTGCCCGGGCTGATCACCGTCCTCAAGGACGGCGGGTACAGCGACGCCGAGGTCTTCGAGTGGCTGTTCCGCGCCGACGAGTCGCTGCCCGGGACGCCGGTCGAGGCGCTGCGCGGGGACCGGCACACCGAGGTGACCCGGCGCGCGCAGGCCCTCGCCTTCTGAGACCGCCTCCTAGGCGCGCCGGGTCCGGAGCCGCACCGCCTGGGCGCTCGCGAGGCGGCGGGCGAAGATGCCGAGCCGGCGCGGCCTGGACACCGTCACCCGGCGGTCGAGCACCCGGAAGTCGGCCCGCTCGATCTCGGTGAGGATCCCGCCGTAGAGCGCCGTCGCCGCGCGCACGCAGTCGCGGGACTCCGGTGCGAGCATCGGCGTCCCCGGGGCCGCGTCGTCGTAGCGGCGGCGCACGATCGCGACCATCTCCTGCATGAGCGCGCGGAAGCGGGCGTCGTACCGCTTGGCCTCGATCTGCTCGCGGGTGACGCCGTGGGCGGCCATGACGTCGGCGGGCAGGTAGACCCGGCCGCGGTCGGCGTCCTCGGCGACGTCGCGCAGGAAGTTGGTCAGCTGGAACGCCTCGCCCAGCGCGATGGCGTGCGGCGCGGCCTCCTCCCGGGTGACGCCGGGCGCGGTGCCCAGCACGGGCAGCACCTGCAGGCCGATCACCGACGCCGAGCCCCACATGTACCGGTCGAGGGCGGCGATGTCGGCGTAGCCGGTGACGGTGAGGTCGCTGGTCATCGCGGCGAGGAAGTCGACGAGGTGCTCGACCGGGATGCGGTAGCGGCGGTAGGTGTGCACCGTCGCCAGGCGCACCGGGTCGTCGGACCAGCCGGCCTCCAGCTCGTCGAGCAGCGCCCGCGACCAGTCGGCGAGATCGGCCTCGGGGTCGGCGCCGGGGTGGTCGACGAGGTCGTCGGCGGTGCGGGCGGCGGCGTAGAGCGCGTGGACCGCCGGGCGCCGGTCGGCGGTGAGCAGCCGGGTGGCCAGGTGGTAGCTCTTGCCGTGCTCGGCGTTGACCGCGGCGCAGTGGCGGTAGGCGGCGTCGAGCCGCTCCTGCCGTTCGGCCTGCGTCAGCGGCCGCTCGGTGGCCGTCACCGCGTCACCGGCCCGGTGATCCGCTCGGCGGCCAGCCGGCCGCTGATCACCACCATCGGGACGCCGACGCCGGGCTGCACCGACGAGCCGGCCAGCACCACGTTCTCCGGGCCGCGGCGGGGCAGCGTCGGCGTCCGGAACGGGCCGGTCTGGCCGAAGGTGTGTGCCAGGGCGAACGGCGTGCCGGCCGCCATGCCCTGCCGCGCCCAGGTCAGCGGGGTGTCCACGTGCTCCACCTCGATCGCGTCGGAGATCCCCGTCCAGCCGCGGGCCTCGAGCACACCGAGCACCTCCTCGCGGTAGCGGGGGGCGAGGGCGTCCCAGTCGATGCCCGGGTTGCCGCCGGAGCGCGGGTCGAGGTTCGGCGCCGGCGCGACGACGCTGAGCACCTGCCCGCCGCCGGGCGCCAGCGACCGGTCGGTGACCGACGGCATGCTCACCAGCAGGCTCGGGTCGCTCATCGGCCGGCCGTCGCGGGTCAGCTCGTCGAACACCTGCCGCCAGGCCGCGCCGAAGCTGATCGTGTGGTGCGCCTGCCCCGGCAGCTCGTCGCGGACGCCGAGGTGCAGCGTCACGCAGGACGGCGAGTAGGTGGGCCGCCGCCGGCGGGAGGAGCCCGGCACCAGCCGCTCGGGCACGTCGGTGGTCACGACGACGGCGTCGGCCGGCAGCCGCTCGCCGCCCGCGAGGCAGACGCCGGTGACCCGCCGGCCGCGCAGCTCCAGCTCCTCCACCGTCGCGCCGTACCGGAACACCACGCCGGCGTCCGCCGCCGCGGCGGCCATCGCGCGCGGCACCGCGGCGATCCCGCCGACCGGGTGCCAGACGCCGGCGCCGATGTCGAGCTGCGCGATGACCGCGTACGCGGCGATCGCCCGGAACGGCGACACCCCGGCGTAGAGCGCCTGGAAGCTGAACAGCCGGCGCAGCCGGTCGTCGGTGAAGAACCGCGCCACGTGGCTCGACAGCCGCCCGAAGCCGCCGCGCCGGACCAGCGCCCACAGCTCGGGGCCGAGCAGGTCCAGCGGGGTGTCGAGGTTGCGGTCGATGAAGGTGTCCAGCTGGAGCCGGTAGAGCTCGGCGAGGTCGGCGAGGTAGCGGCGCAGCGCGGCGGCCTCGGCCGGGCCGGCCAGCGCCTCCACCTCGGCGGCGAACCGGTCGGCGTCGGCGTGCACGTCCAGGTGCGAGCCGTCGGCGAACTGCGCCCGGTAGGTGGTCTCCAGCGGCACCAGCGTCAGCCGGTCCTCGAGCTTCTCGTCGACGGCGGCCAGCGTGTCGGCCACCAGCTCCGGCGCGGTGAACACCGAGGGGCCGGTGTCGAGCACGTACCCGTCGCGGGCGACGACGCCGGCGCGCCCGCCGGGACCCTCGCCGCGCTCGACGACGGTCACCTCGCGGCCGGCGCCGCGCAGCCGCAGCGCCGTCGCGAGGCCGGCGAGGCCGGCACCGACGACGACGACCCGGTCGGTCGGCCCGGGGACGGTGCGCACGCTCAGGCGGTCCGCGAGGTCGCGGCGACGGCGAGGGCGTCGAGCGCGGCGCGGGCCTCGTCGGCGATCGGGGCGTCGGCGATCGCGCGGCGGGCGGTGGCGGTGCGCTCGGCGATCCGCTCCTCGACCCGGGCGCGGGCGCCGGTGTCCTCCATCAGCCGGCGCAGCGCGTCCAGCTGCTCGGCGTCGCAGTCCGGGTTGCCCAGGCAGGTGCGCAACAGGCGGCGGCCGGCGACGTCGGCGGCCTCCTCGGCGAGCGCGACCAGCAGCGTCTGCTTGCCCTCGCGCAGGTCGTCGTCGGCGGACTTGCCGGTGACGGCGGGGTCGCCGAACACCCCGAGGACGTCGTCGCGCAGCTGGAACGCCTCGCCCAGCGGCAGGCCGACGGCGGTGTAGACGTCGGCGGCGCGCGGTCCGGCGCCGGCGATGGCGGCGCCGAGCTGCAGCGGCCGCTGGACGGTGTAGCCGGCGCTCTTGTAGCGGGCGACGGTGAGCGCGCCCTGGGCGCCGGGCAGGCCGCCGGCGGCGCGCAGCAGGTCGAGGTACTGGCCGGCGGTGACCTCGGTGCGCATGGTGTCCCAGACCGAGCGGGCGCGGGCCAGCGCCGGGGCGCTGATGCCCGAGCGGCGCAGCAGCTCGTCGGACCACACCAGCGCGAGGTCGCCGACGAGGATGGCCGCGCCGACGCCGAAGGCCTCACCGTCACCGGACAGGCCGCCGTCGCCGTGCCGCGAGGCGAACCCGATGTGCGTGGCCGGGCGGCCGCGGCGGGTGAGGGCGCCGTCCATGACGTCGTCGTGGACCAGGGCGCTGGCATGCACGAACTCCAGCGCGGCGACCGCGCGCAGCACCGCGGCGTCGTCCTCGGCCGGGCCGCTGACGTCCTCGGTGACCCCGCGCCAGCCCCAGTAGGCGAACGCCGGGCGCAGCCGCTTGCCGCCGTCGGCGAGCGCGCAGACCTCGTCGACGACGGGGGTGAGCGCCGGTGCCATCCCGGCGAGCGTGGTCCGCTGCTCCTCGAGGAAGCCGGTCAGCGCCGCGGACACCGCGCCGCGGATCCGGTCCAGGTCGGCGGCCTCCAGGGGCGGTGCCAGGGGCCGGACCACGGACTCTGGCTCTGCCGCCCCGGTGATCACCCGGCCAGTATCGCCCCATCGAGTAGTGCGCGTCCTGTCCAGGGGCCGGTGGTGGGCGCTCACGGGACCTCCTCGCCGCTCTGCCATCGCGTCGTCGTCTTCCCCGGGTCTTCTGCCGGGAGCGTGCGGACGGATGCAGGCTGTCGCTGCCCGTACCCTCGGCACCCGTGACCCGAAGCGTCCGCGAGCTGCTCGCCTCGTCGCGGCCCACGTGGTCGTTCGAGTTCTTCCCCCCGAAGACGCCCGAGGCCGAGGTCCAGCTGTGGACCGCGCTGCGGCAGCTCGAGCGGCTGCGGCCGTCGTTCGTGTCGGTGACCTACGGCGCCGGCGGCTCCACCCGCGAGGGCACCGTCGCCGTCACCGAGCGGATCGCCGCCGAGACGACGATGACCCCGCTGGCGCACCTGACCGCGGTCAACCACTCGGTCGCCGAGCTGCGGCACGTCGTCAGCCGGCTGGCCGCCGCGGGCGTGCGCAACCTGCTGGCGCTGCGCGGCGACCCGCCGGGCACCGACCCGCAGGCCGAGTGGGTGCGGCACCCCGAGGGCCTGGCGTACGCCTCGGAACTGGTGGAGCTGATCCGCTCGATGGGCGACTTCTCCGTCGGCGTCGCGGCCTTCCCCGAGCGGCACCCGCGCTCGCCGGACTTCGAGACCGACGTCGAGATGTTCGTGCGCAAGTGCCGCGCCGGCGCGGACTTCGCGATCACGCAGATGTTCTTCCGCGTCGAGGACTACCTGCGGCTGCGCGACCGGGTCGCCGCCCGCGGCTGCGACGTGCCGGTCGTCGCGGGCGTCATGCCGGTCACCAACGCGCGGCAGATCGCCCGGATCGTGCAGCTGTCGGGCCAGGCGTTCCCCGAGGACCTGGCCGCGCGGTTCGCGGAGCTCGACGGCGACTCACCCGAGGAGAAGGCGGCGGTGCGCGCCTACGGCGTCGAGGTGGCGACGGCGATGTGCCGGCGGCTGCTGGACGAGGGCGTGCCCGGCATCCACTTCATCACCATGAACCGGTCGACGGCGACGCGGGAGGTCTTCACCAACCTCACCGACGCCGACACCGGGACCTCGGTGCCCTCGACCCTGGCCGCCGCTCCCTGACCGGTGCCGCTGCTGCGCGTCACGCGGGCAGCGGAGGACGCAGGCTCGCCACGGTGAGGGCGAGCCGACGTCCTTCTCATCGCATCGGTCAGAACGGTGGCGGGTCGTGACCCGGATCGGCCGGCGGCGTCTCGGCGTCCTCGGGCGGTGGGTCGGGTTCGGCCGGTGGTGGTCGCGTCCCGGGTGGGCGGGTGGTCCGCGTGATCCCCGAGGGCGTGGTGACGGTGAGGGTCCCGTCGGCGCTCATGTGGAAGCGCCAGCCGCGGGCGAAGGTCTTGAGCCGGGGGTGGCTGCGGCACAGGCAGCAGAGGTCGGCGCAGTCGGTGGTGCCGCCGTGGGCGTGCGGGACGACGTGGTCGGCGTCGGCCCAGCCGACGCGCTGGCCGCAGGTGGGGAAGCGGCAGGTGCGGTCGCGGGTGTGCACGAACGCCTGCTGTTTGGTCGACGGCTCGTAGCGGTCGGTCGGCTGGGGCCTGTCGAGGACGGCGCAGTCGCAGCCGGCGGCGGCGTCGTCCTCACCCGGTCGCTCGCCCTCGCCGGAGTAGCGCTTGGCGGGATGGTCGGGGCAGCCGATCCGGGCGAGGCGGCGGAGCTGGTCGAGCGTCGTGGTCGCCCGGAGCGTGCCGTCGTCCTCCACGAGGGCGAGCGTGACCGTGCCGCCCTCGGGCGCGCGTAGTCCCAGGGCGTCGAGCTGGGTGAGCAGCTCCCGCAGGTGGGCGGCGGTGATCGGCAACCCGTTGACCGCACCGGCCTCGGTGCTGCGGCCGGCCAGCGCGTTGAGCGTGGCGAGGATCTGCAGCTGGGCGGTGACCGGCGGCCGGCCGGTCTCCCAGGGGCGCTGCAGCAGGTCGGCGTAGACCCGGGTGCGCAGCTGCCCGATGGGGCGGGGATCGCCGTCGGCCTCGAGCATCCGGGCGAGTTCGTCGATGAGGGCGTGGCAGGCGGCGGCGACGTCGGTGGGCAGGTCGGCGGCGAGGGTGGCCATGCCGTCGAAGGGGCAGTCGTAGAGCCGCACGTCGGCGTGCCGCTGCGCGGTCTCCCGTCGGGCGTCGATGGCGGCGGCGTCGGCTTCCTGCAGCAGCGCCAGCGCCTTCTTCTTCAGCTTTCCGACCGTCAGGTCGGTGGCCTCGGGCAGCAGCGCGGCCTCGATCCGGCGGGCGATCGCGGGGCTGGTGTGCTCCAGCACGTCGACCAGCGCCTTCGCGCGCGCCTCGTCCAGGGAGCCGGCGGACAGCGCCGCCCACGTCGTGGGCAGGTGCGAGCGGTACATCCACGCCCGGTGCGCCAGGTGGGAGGCGGTGCCCCGGCCGACGTTGAGCACCAGCGCCAACTCGGCGGTGAAGAACTCCGACACACCCGGCAGGTCGGGATCCGGCGCCCACGACCCGCACCCCGCACCGGGTGTGCCGGGTGCGGGGTCGGCGTCGCCGGGGGAGTCGTCGGCCAGGCCGAGGACCAACTCTGCCTTGTACGCGGCGGCCATCGCCTCCATCGCCGCGACCCGCGCCAGCTCGGCGGCCTTCTGCTCGCGCGACAGCACGGTTACCGGCAGCCGGGGGATCGACACCGGCCGCGCGAGCAGCCAGCCGGCGAGCGCGCGCTCCAGCGGCGACGCGTCCCCGGCGACCTCCTCCACACTGTGCACGCTACGACCGGGGTACGACAGTTCCCGCAGGTCAGAGGTGGATCCGGGTGAAGAGGGATCCGCACACCGAGCTCGGCAGCAACCTGTGGGGACGACCGACGAGTCCTTAGCGGTGCAGCGCGTCAGCCAATGGTGGGAGCAGGTCGCGTCGCCGCTACCCGTGGCTGTGCTGCCACACCGCGCTGTCGTCGTCCATCGCGGCGCTCCGGCCGACGACGGCCCCTCTGCCGTTGCTCGACCGCCGCACCGGTCTCCGTAGCTGTACGACGCGCAAGGCGGTCTGCGCCGCAGGCTGGTCCCGAACGGCAGGTCAAGCACCGAGCGACGTCATGCCCACGACCCTCACCGGTGACGAGTCACCGACCCGGAGCACCCGTACTGCCGGGAGTCACTGCACGCTGACGCGGCGGCCGGGCTCGAGGAGGTCGGCGGTCATCCGGGCGGCGCGGCGCAGTGCCTCGCGCTCGGCGGCGTACCCGCCGAGGACGCCGACCACCGGCAGCTGGGCCAGCGCCCGCGCGCCGATGCGGCCCTTCGGGCGGGCGTCGAGCGCCTCGTCGATGCGGCCGAGCAGCCGGGAGGCCCGCCAGATGGTGCGGACGACGCCGCGCAGGCCGGCCCGCTCCTCCTTCACGCCGATCGCGGTCTCGGTGTAGGCGCCGCGCACCCGTTCCAGCAGCGGGCGCACCCGGCCGGGTGGGAGGTCGCGGTCGAGCAGCACCTCCGACAGCAGGGAGACCCGCTCCGCGGGGTCGGTGACGCCGTGCTCGTTGGCCACGCCGAGCACCACGAGCGACTGGACCGCCGTCCCGACGGTGTTCTGCAGCGGCAGGAGGTCGGCCAGCCGGCCGGCCACACGGGGCAGGCTGCTCGCGACCGCGCCCACCTGGGCGGCCTGCTCGGACCACCAGGCGTCGCGCTGGGCGGCCGAGAGCTCCGGTGGACGGGCCAGCCGCCGCACGAGAGGGGCGGTGAGCCGGTCCAGCCGGCGCAGGACGTCGACGACGACGGCGTCGCTCAACGGGGGTGCCATGCCCATGGGCTACCCGTGGCGCGGCGCTCGTACCGTGGCCGTCATGGCCGCACGCGGGTACGGGCGGGCCCGGCGCTGGACGGTCGTGGTCGGGCTGGTCGCCGTCCTCGCGTCGCTGCCGGCGCTCGTGGGCGCGCTGCCGGCCGACGACGCCGACGTCCCCGCCGCCGACCTGCGGGAAGCCGTCCTCGCCAGCGACACCGTCGGCTTCTCCGGCTACGCCGTGTCGGCCGGCGGGCTGGCGCTGCCGGTGGGCGACCAGCTGCCCGCCGTCGCCGACCTGCTCAGCGACCGCACCGCGCTGCGCGTCTGGTGGCGCGGCCCAGAGGAGCACCGGGTCGACGTCGTGTCGGCGACGGGGGAGACCGGCGTGCACGCCGACGTGGGCGGCACGTGGACGTGGGAGTACGAGTCCGCGACCGCCACCCGCACCGCCCCGGCTCCGCTCACCCTGCCCGCGCCGCCGGACCTGGTCCCGGCCACCCTCGGCCGGCGGCTGCTCTCGGAGGCCGCCGACGGCGAGCTGTCCCGCATCGGCGCCCGGCGGGTCGCCGGCCGCGACGCGCTCGGCCTGCGGCTGGTGCCTGCGGCGCCGGCCGCCTCGGTGGCCCGCGTCGACGTCTGGGCGGACGCGGGCACCGGACTGCCGCTGGCCGTCGAGGTCGTCGCCGACGGCGCATCGGTCCCCGCGCTCGACACCCGCTTCCTCGACCTCGACCTGACCGTCCCGCCGGCCGGCGTCGTCGCGTTCGTCCCGCCGGCCGACGTCCGCGCCCGGGCCGGCCAGGACACCGAGGGCCTGCTGCGCGAGGCCGACCGCCGGCTGCGCCTCGTCCCGCTGCCCCGCGAGCTGGCCGGCCTGCCGCGGCGGGAGCTGGCCGGGGCGCCGGAGGTGATCGGCGTGTACGGCCGCGGCGTGACGCTGCTGGCCGTGGCGCCGGTCCCCGGCCGGCTGGCGGCGGCCGTCCGCTCAGCGCTGGCCGCCGCCCCCGACGCGGTGCGCGACGAGCGCGGCACCCGGGTCGCCGTCGGCCCGCTCGGGCTGATGCTGCTCGACACCCCCGGCTCCGGCACCTACCTGCTGACGGGGACCGTCACCCTCGACGCGCTCGCCGCCGCCGCGGCCGGGCTCCCGGGGACGCCGTCGTGAGCGTGCCGTCGTGAGCTCGGTGATCGTCACCCGGGGGCTGGTCAAGCAGTACGGCCGGGTGCGCGCGGTCGACGGGATCGACCTCGACGTCCGCGCCGGCGACGTCTACGGCTTCCTCGGCGCCAACGGCTCGGGCAAGACGACGACGGTGCGCATGCTGCTCGGCCTGGTGCTGCCCACCCGCGGCGAGGTCGAGCTGCTGGGCGAGCGGATGCCGCGGGCCGGGCGCCGGGTGCTGCCCCGCGTGGGGGCGCTGATCGAGGGCCCGGCGCACCACCGGCACCTGTCCGGCGCGGCCAACCTGGCGCTGCTCGACGCCGCCGGCCCGGGCGGCTCGCGCCGCACGCGACGCCGGCGGATCGCCCAGGTGCTCGACCAGGTCGGCCTGGGCGGGGTGGGCCGGCGGAAGGTCGGCGCCTACTCGCTCGGCATGCGCCAGCGCCTGGGCCTGGCCGGGGCGCTGCTGCGCCGGCCGGAGCTGCTGGTCCTCGACGAGCCCACCAACGGCCTGGACCCGCAGGGCATCCACGAGATCCGCGAGCTGCTGCTCGAGCTGCACCGCGGCGGGACGACGGTGTTCCTGTCCAGCCACCTGCTGGCCGAGGTCGAGCAGCTGTGCAGCCGGGTCGGCGTCCTCGACCGCGGGCGGCTGGTGCTGCAGGACGAGATCGCGCACCTCACCGCGCCCACCGGCGCCACCGTCGTCGACACCCCGGCGCCGGAGCGGGTGCGCGCGGTGCTGGACGGGCGGGTGCTCGGCACCGACGGCGGCCGGGTGGTGGTGCGCGGGGCGGACCCGGCGGAGGTGAACGCGCTGCTGGTGGGCGCCGGCGTCCCGGTGGCGGGGCTGGCGCTGCAGCGGCCCACGCTCGAGGAGGTCGTGCTCGCCGCCGCGGGCACCAGCGCGGACCGGGTGGAGCGGGCGTGACCGGCGGGGAGCGGGCGTGATCGGCGTCGAGCTGCGGAAGACCTTCGGCCGGCCGCGCACCTGGACGACGATCGCCGTCCTCAACGCGCTGCCGGTGCTGGTGGCGGTGCTGCTGCAGGTCACCGACCTCGCGCCGCGGCCGGGCGAGGGCCCGCCGTTCCTGTCCGCCGTCCTCACCAACGGGCAGCTGTTCCCGCTGGCCGCGCTGGCGATCGTGCTGCCGCTGTTCCTGCCGATCGCGGTCGCGGTGGTCAGCGGCGACGCCGTCGCCGGGGAGGCGCAGGCCGGGACGCTGCGCTACCTGCTCGCCCGCCCGGCCGGCCGCACCCGGCTGCTGGTGGCCAAGCTGGTCGCGGTGCTGGCGTTCGTCGTCGTGACCGTGGTGGTGGTCGCCGTCGTCGGCTACCTGGTGGGCACGCTGCTGTTCGACGCGCGGCCGGTCGCGGCCGGGACGTCGGTGTCGGGGACGTCGCTGACGCCGGGGGAGCTCACCGGCCGGACGCTGCTGGCGATCGGCTACGTCGCCGTGTCGATGCTCGGCGTCGCGGCGTTCGGGCTGTTCTTCTCCACGCTCACCGACTCGCCGCTGGCCGCGGCGCTCGGCGCCCTGGCGGTGCTGGTGACCTCGTCGCTGCTGTTCACCCTCGACGCCGCCTCGCCGATCGCGCCGTACCTGCCCACCCGCTACTGGCTGGCGTTCGTCGACCTGTTCCGCGACCCGGTGCTGTGGCGCGACGTCGTCCGCGGGCTGGCGCTGCAGGGCGTGTACGTCGGCGTGCTGCTGACCGCGGCGTGGGCGAACTTCACCACCAAGGACGTGACCAGCTAGCCGCCGAGGCGCGCGCAGTCGGCGGGGCCGAGCGCGACGGGGTCGCCCGGCGCGAGCTCGGCCAGCACGATGGCCTGCACCAGCGGGTCGCGCGGCAGGTCGCCGTGGCCGACCTCCGCCTGCGCGCACACCGACTGCACGGTCAGGTTCAGCGCGCCGTCGAGGCGGGCGGAGTCCGGCGGGGTCACCGTCGCGTCCTGCGTCGTCCACACCGACACCCACGTCGGCCCGGCGGGCGTCTCGTCGCCGGCGTTGAGGCCGGCGAGCAGCTCGCTGTCGGTGGCGAGCTGCCGGCAGGCCTCGGGGCACTGGCCGGGCGCGACGCCGGCGGCGAGGTCGGCCAGCGTGGTGCCGTGGTGCGGGGAGCCGAGGGTCACCACCCGGCGGGCCACCGCGGCGCCGTCGCCGGCGACCCACAGCCGGGCGACGACGCCGCCGGCGGAGAAGCCGACGACGTCGACGCTCTCGGCGTCCGTGCGCTCGAGCGCGGCGTCCGCGGCGTCGCCCAGCGCGCCGGCCGCGGCGGTGAGGTCGCCGGTGCCGCGGTCCGGCAGCGCGACGACCGTGGCGTCGCGGCCCTCGGCGGTCAGCCGGTCGGCCAGCGACGTCAGGCTCCGGCCGTCGCCGCCGTAGCCGGGGACCAGCAGCACCGGGCCGGGCTCCTCCTGCGAGACCGGCGCGGCCGGGCCGGGCCCGTCCCGCCGCGTGAGGAGCAGCACGGTCGTGGCCACGGCGGCGACGAGGAGGAGGGCCGGCACGGCGAGGACCAGGCGGCGGCGGGCGGGGGACAGGCCGGCGAGCACCCGTCCACTGTCCCCGGTGCCGCCGGCGCCGGCCCGGGCTGGGGAAGACTGCGCCCGTGCTGAGCCGCGACGAGTACCTCGCCGAGTGGTCGCGGTGGCACGGTGGCATCGACCCGGCCGCGAGCCGGCTGGTGCACGGCTGGCTGTCGCTGGCCTACGCCCTGGCCCACGCGGTGTCCTGGCTGCCGCCGCTGGCCGCCACGGCGCTGGGCCTGCTGGTCGCGCTGGCCGCCGTCGGACCGGCGCTGGCGGATGGCGCGTGGCTGGTCGCGGCCGGGCTGCTGATCGGGCTGTCCGGGCTGCTGGACTCCCTCGACGGCGCGCTCGCCCTGGCCGGCGGGCGGGCGTCGCGGCGCGGCTACGTCCTCGACTCCGCTGTCGACCGGCTCACCGAGGCCGCGTACGCGCTCGCGCTGTGGGCGGCCGGGGCGCCGGGCTGGCTGGCCGCCGTCTTCGGGGCGCTGTGCTGGCTGCCGGACTACCTGCGGGCCCGGGCCGGACAGGCCGGGGTGGCCGAGACCGGGTCGATCTCGGTGTGGGAGCGGCCCACCCGGGTGGCGATGGCCGGGTTCACCGTCGGCGGGGCCGGGATCGTCGCGGCCACCGGCCTGGACGCGCTCGCCGGCGTCGACGACGGCCCCGCGGTCGTGGTCACCGCCGGGGCCGCGGTCGGGGCGGTGCTCGGGCTGGTCGGGACCGCCCAGCTCGGCGTCTCGCTGCGCCGGGCACTGGGGGACTAGCCGTCCGCCCCGGCGCGCTGGCCGGACCCGTCCCCGGTGCACGCCGGGGCGCGTGTGACCGGGGCCGCCTCTTAGGGTTGCCCTGCTCGCCGTCCCGCCCGTTCGTCCCGAGGAGCCCCCGTGCCCGTCGTCGTCACCGGCTCCATCGCCACCGACCACCTGATGACCTTCCCCGGCCGGTTCACCGAGCAGTTCGTCGAGGGGCAGATGGAGAACGTCTCCCTGTCCTTCCTCGTCGACGACCTCATCCAGCACCGCGGCGGCGCCGGCGCCAACATGGCCTACGGCCTGGGCCTGCTCGGTCTCTCGCCGGTGCTGGTCGGCTCCGTGGGCAGCGACTTCGCCGACTACGACGCCTGGCTGACCCGCCACGGCGTCGACACCCACGCCGTGCGGTGGTCCGAGCTCAAGCACACCGCCCGGTTCGTGTGCACCACCGACGCGGTCAACAACCAGATCGCGTCCTTCTACTCGGGTGCGATGAGCGAGGCCGGCGAGATCGAGCTCGGGCCGGTCTGCGACCGCGTCGGCCACCCCGACCTCGTCGTCATCGGCCCCAACGACCCCAAGGCGATGGTGCGGCACACCCAGGAGTGCCGGGACCGCGGCTACCCCTTCGCCGCCGACCCCAGCCAGCAGCTGGCCTGGGCCGACGGCGAGATGATCCGCGAGCTGGTCGACGGCGCGGACCTGCTGTTCACCAACGAGTACGAGTCGGCGCTGCTCACCCAGAAGACCGGCTGGGACGCCGGCGAGATCCTCGCCCGGGTGGGCACCTGGGTCACCACCCGCGCCGCCAAGGGCGTGCTCGTCCGGCAGCAGGACGCCGCGCCGATCGAGGTCATCGCCGTCCCCGAGACCAAGCCGGTCGAGCCCACCGGCGGCGGCGACGCGCTGCGCGCCGGGTTCATCGCCGGACGCATCTGGGGGCTGGGCGTGGAGCGGGCCACCCAGCTGGGCTCGGCGGTGGCCACCGAGGCCGTCGAGGTCGTCGGCACCCAGGAGTACGAGCTGCGCCGCGAGCCCTTCCTCGGGCGCTTCGCCGCGGCGTTCGGCGACGACGCCGCCGCCGAGGTCGCCGCGCACCTGCCGTGACACTGCGGTCCCACCGGACCCCACCGCGGCCAGGTGCCCTCCCCGGCCCGCGCTGAGCCCTGCCACGCCGTCCCGGCCGGGAGCCTCCGGCCCCGCGGCCGGTCCGCCGTCCTCCGCAGGGGCGGCTAGCGGTTCCTGACCTGCTCGCCGATCGAGGGGTCCTCGGCCCACGTCGTGTAGGGGATGCGCGGGATCGCCCGCACCTCGCCGACCGTGCACCACTCGTTGCCGCCCAGCCGCGCCAGCGGCCGCAGCGCCTCGATCCGCGGGCGGCCGTCGCGGACGGCGTCGGCCCACACGCTGACCCACTCGACCCGGCCGAAGACGACGGTGCTGTCGCCCAGCCGCACCGTCGAGTGCAGCGTGCACTCGATGCTCACCGGCGACTGCGCCACCCGCAGCGCGCCCACCCGCTCGCTCGGCTCCAGCCGGATGCCGGCGGCCTCGGCCTCGCTCTGGTCGGGCGGGAAGTCGGTGCCGGTGGCGTTGGCCTGCTCGAACAGCTCCTCGGGGACCAGGTTGATCGTGAAGTCCCCGGTGGCCTCGACGTTGTTCAGCGAGTCCTTGCGGCCCACCGAGGTGAACTGCACGACCGGCGGCCGCACGCACGCCACCGTGTAGAAGGAGTGCGGCGCCAGGTTGTGCACGCCCTCGGCCGAGCGGCTGCACACCCACGCGATCGGCCGCGGGACCACCACCGAGTTCATCACCCGGTAGAAGTCCGTGGGGCGCATGGCCCCGGGGTCGAAGGCGGTGCGGGCCGGGCTGCTCGAGGGCGAGGTCACGCCCCATCCTGGCCCGGGTCAGCGCAGCGCGCGTCCGCGCCAGGTGAGCGTGCCCCGCCGGCGCCCGGCCACCGACCCGGCCAGCAGCACGTCGAGGGCCAGCAGCGACAGCGGGTGCGCCAGGGCGTCGGGCCACACCCGCCCGCCGGTCGCCGCGGCGCTCACCGCCCGGCCGGCCACCCCGGCCAGCCAGCCGGCCAGGCCCGCCCGCGACCCGCGCAGCGCCGCCAGCGGCGGGACGACGCCGGCGGCGGTCAGCACCGCCGCCGCGGCGACGGACGCCGCCGGCGACCCGCCGACCGACGCCCACAGCGACTTGCCGTAGCCCGCGCGCATCGCCGCCCAGCCGTCGTACATCCGGCACTCGGCCAGCGTCGCACCGGCCGCCGGCACCGCCCGCCCGCCGGACCGCTTCACCGCCCGCGCCAGCGCGACGTCCTCCACCACCTCCGCGCGCACCGCCGCGTGCCCGCGGGCGCGCAGGTAGCCGCGCCGGGTCAGCGCGAGGAACTGGCCGTTGGCCGCGGTCAGCGACGGCCGCGGCGAGCGCTCGGCCACCCGCAGCGGCAGCGTGGTCATCCACAGCCACGGCGACAGCGGCTGCACCAGCCGCTCGGCGAGGGTGCCCGCCACCGGCCGCGGCCAGGGCGAGACCAGGTCCAGGCCGTGCGCCTCGAGCAGCCAGGCGGCGGCGGCCAGCGCGTCGGGCGCCACCCGGACGTCGGCGTCGAGGAAGACCAGCACGCCGTCGTCGGTGACCGTCTGCGCGCCGACCCAGCAGGCGTGCGGCTTGCCCAGCCAGCCCTCCGGCGGGTCCCCGGCGGGCACCAGCCGCACCCGCGGGTCGCCGGTCGCGCGGACGACGGCGGCGGTGCCGTCGGTGGAGCCGTCGTCGACGACGACCACCCGCAGGTCCGGGACGCCGGCCGAGGCCAGCAGCGCGACCAGGCAGTCGCCGACCTGCGCCTCCTCGTCGCGCACCGGCAGCACCACGGTGACCGGCCGGGTGGCCTCCGGCGGGTCGGCCGGCGGGCGGCGCAGCAGGGCGGCGTTGACCGCGGCGTGCGCGGCGCCGGCGACCGCCAGGCCGGACAGGACCCGGACGACCGCGCCGCTCACCGGCGGCGGGCCTGCACCGCGAGGACGGCGGCGACGACGGCGGTCAGCGCCGCGCCCCACGCCGCGGAGCCGGGCAGGTCCAGCCAGACGGCGTGCGCGAGCGCCCCGCCGGCCACCATCCAGGCGATGACCAGCAGCGGCGCGGCGTCGACGCGGACGACCGGGGGGACGGCGAGCTCGAGCAGGGCCATGAGCACCAGCCCGGCCAGCAGCCAGCCGGCGAGGTTGGTCAGCGGCACGGTGTCGATGCCGGGCAGCCCGGGGGTGGGGTGCGCCCAGGTCCAGTAGCCGGCCTGCACCAGCTGCGGGTCGAGGACGACGTCCCAGCCGGCGAACACCGCCGCGGCGACGGCGACCCGCGCGGCCCGCCGCCGGCCGGGCCGCACCCGGCGGGTGAGCAGCCCGGCGAGGACCCGGCTCGGCCAGGCCATCATCAGCCAGGCCAGCGGCACGAGGAACGGCACGCCGAGCAGCGTCGGGCCGAGCGCGTCGCTGTAGGAGTAGGAGCCGTAGGGGACGCCGGTGGCCAGCCCGATCGACTCGAACGCGACCGCGGTCACCGCCACCAGCCCCAGCACCGCGGCGCCGGCGCGCGGGCCGTGCGCGACGGCGGCCGAGGTCACCGACACCGCCGAGCCGAGCAGCACGATCGTCCAGGACACCGCGTCGCGGGCTGCGCCGTCGGTGAGCGGGTAGGCGATCGCGGCCAGCACCAGCAGCACGGCGAGGGCCAGCGGCACCGGCGCCGGTGCGACGGCCCGTCGCACCGCCGCCGTCGCGGCGCTCACCGGGCAGTCCGGGCGAGCCGCCCCGCCGCCGCGCGGGCGCGGGCGAGCGGGCGGCGGTCGGCGAGCACCACCCGGGCCGCCGTCCGGCCGGAGTTGCCCGACACCCCGCCGCCGGGGTGGGTGGAGGCGCCGGCCAGGTACAGCCCGGCCAGGCCCGGCACCCGGTAGCCGGCCAGCGCCGGCGTCGGGCGCAGGGAGAACATGCTGGCCAGCCCCATCTCCACGTGCATGACGTTGCCACGCAGCAGCGACAGCTCGCGTTCCAGCAGCACCGGCGTCTGGACGTACACGTCCTGGACCGAGGTGGCGAAGCCGGGGGCGTACCGGTCGACGGCGGCCACCAGCCGCTGCGCCTCCGCCTCGGCGAGGGCGTCCCAGTCGCCGCCGTCGGCGAGCGCGTAGGGGTACCACTGGCCCCACACGGTGACCACGTGCCGCCCGGGCGGGGCGAGGGTGTCGTCGCTGGCGGAGAAGGACATCGCCAGCGGCACCGGCTCGCGGGGCAGCCGGCCGCCCAGCCAGTCGCCGTGCGCGGCGGCCAGCTGCGCGCGGTCGGTGCACAGCAGCTGCAGGCCCTGCGCCGACACGGCCGGGTCCACGCCGGGGTAGGCCGGCAGCGCGTCGGTGAGGCAGCGCAGCACCAGGCCGAAGCCGTTGCCCACCGGCGGGGCCGCGCCGGCCAGCGCGGGCGGGGCGTGTCCGCCGGCGAGGTCGCGGGTGGCCAGCACGTGGCAGGCGGCGACGACGACCGGCGCGGTCACCCGCCGTCCGGACGCCGTCTCGACGCCGGTCACGCGGCCGCCGTCGACCAGCAGCCGCGCGGCGCCGTCGCCGAGGACGACCCGGCCGCCGTCGGCCTCCAGCCGGCGGCGGAGCGCCTGGGTGAGCCCGCCGGAGCCGCCCACCGGGTGGCCCGGCGGGGTGTCGTGCAGCAGCGCCACCCAGGCGACCATCGCCGCGGTGCCCGGCTCGCTCATCGGCGGGCCGGACTGCGCGCCGAACCAGGCCAGCGCCGCCTTGAGCCGCTCGCTCCCGAACCAGCGGTCCAGCAGCGCGTCGCCGGAGCCGAGGAAGTCGGCGGCCAGGTCGCCGCCGGGGGTGCGCGGGGCGTCGCCGGCCGGGGCGCCCAGCGGCCAGAACGCGCGGGCCAGGCCCAGCGGGGTGGGCCGGCGGCCGAAGGAGTCGACGACGGCGCGGCTGCGCGGGCCCCACACGCCGACGAACCGGCGGTAGGCGTCGGCGTCGTCCGGGCCGCAGGCGGCGGCGATCGAGGCGCAGGTGGCGTCGAGGTCGACGGAGAACACCAGCGGGCGGCCCTCGGGGCCGGGGTCGCCGGGGACCGGGGCGGGCGCGAAGCCCCACGGGTCGCAGTCCACGTAGCGCAGGCCGTGGGCGGCGAGGTCGAGCTCCTCGACGACCCCGCTGTGCCGGACGATCACGTGCGCGCTGGAGCCGCGGTCGACCCGGACCCCCGGCCAGCGCTCCACGGTGGACACCGCCCCGCCGAGGACGTCGTCGCGCTCGACCACCTCGACGGTCAGCCCGGCGCGCGTCAGGAAGCAGGCGGCGACCAGCCCGTTGTGGCCGGCGCCGACGACGACGGCGTCGACGGCCCGGTCCGGCTCCCGCACGCTCAGGTGCCGGGGACCGGCCGCAGCGGCAGCCGGGCGCCGAGGATGGCGAAGGGCCGGGCGTCCCCGGGGAAGTGGTGGCCGCGGGCGAGGTCGACGAACCCGTCGGCGTGGTACAGCCGGAACGCCTTGGTGTCGGCGTCGGGGGTGGACAGCAGCGCGGCCGGCGCGTCCACGCCCTCGACCAGCGCGTGCAGCAGCCGCCGGCCCAGCCCGCGGCTCTGCGCCTCGGGGTGCACGTGCAGCTCGCACACCTCGAACGCGCCGGGCAGCCAGCGCTTGGCACTCCGCCGGTCCAGCGCCGCGCGCACCTGGTCGTGCCACCACTGGCCGGGGGCGACGAGGTAGCCGTAGCCGAAGCCGACCAGCTGCTCGCCGTCCGGGGTCGCGGCGAAGGCGCCGACGGCGCGGAAGCCGGGGCGCTCGGTGTGCTGGACGGCGTAGCCGTAGCGGCCGGCGACCACCGAGGCGTCGTAGCCCATCGCCTCGCCGTAGATGGCCAGCGCCTCGTGCATGTGCTCGCGCAGCCAGCCTGCGGGCAGTTGGGTCACCCGCGTCGCGGGCGTCGTGCCGGTCACGGGGTTCTCCTCGGTCACGGGCCCACCGCGGCGGGGTGGGGAGCGGCGGCCGGACCGTCGGCGGTCGGGCCGCTCCCGACCTCGGCGGGGGTGCCGGCGGTCAGTCGCAGCAGCTCGTCGTAGCTGGTGGGGAAGACGGCGGACGGGTGGCCGGCGGCGGCCCACACCCGGTCGTACCGGGCCAGCTCGACGTCGACGAGCGTGCCGATCGGCGCCGGGTGGCCGACCGGGGCGACCCCGCCGATCGGCTGGCCGGTGTGCTCGCGGACGAAGCCGGCCGCGGCGCGCTCCACGCGGGGCACGCCGAGCAGGGCGGCCACCTTCGCGACGTCGACCCGGTGGGCGCCGCTGGTCAGCACGAGCAGCGGCTGCCCGCCGACGTCGAACACGAGGCTGTTGGCGATGGCCCCGACCGGGACGCCGAGCTGTGCGGCGGCCGCGGCGGCGGTGTGCGCGCCGTCGGCGAGCTCGTGGACCCGCCCGGTGGCGCCGGCCCCGGCGAGCAGGTCGGCGATCGCGGCCACCCGGGGGTGGACGGGTCGGCTCATGCGCTGATCCTGCCACCGCTGTCGTACCCCCGCCGTACCGTCCGGCACGCGGGTGGGAGGGGCTCCTCCCGGGGAGGACGCGGGAGCGCGTCCGGCTTGACGGGACCGGCGCGGTCGGGTCTACTCGAGGTGTTCGAACACATGTTCGAGCAGGTCGGCCACCGTCCCGGGACCTTCCCCGCCCGGGCGGTGGGCAGGCCGTCGAGACGCGGCACGGGGTGGGGAGACGGGCATGAGCCGGGTGCTGGGTGACGTCGGCGAGCGGGCCGGCGAGGAGGTGCGGGTCGAGCGCGGTCCGCTCGGGCCGGCGCAGTTCTGGCGCGGGCAGGGCCGCTACGTCGTCGGCGAGCTGCTCGACTCGTGGGTCGAGACCGCGCCGTGGTGGCAGCGGGCCGCCGGCACCACCGGCGGCGCCTCGGCCGACCTGGTCGCCCCCCGCGAGGTGTTCCGGGTGGAGGCGCTGCGGGCCGGCCGCTCGCGGATGAGCTTCGCCGGTGTCTACGACCTGTGCTGGGACGCCGCGGACAACCGCTGGTCGCTCGTGCGGGTGCACGACTGATGGGCGCCGCACACGCCATGGCCCAGCAGCTGCCCCTGCCCCCGCCGCTCCCGGCGGCCGCGGGCCAGCTGCTGGACCAGGCCACCCGGGCCCTGGCCGAGGCCCGGCACGCCCCCGACGCGTGCCGCCGCTACGCCACCGCGCACCTGGCGGCGCTGCGGGCCGCCGCGGGCGTGCTGGCCGCCCGCACCCGGCCGGAGAGCGGCCGCCGCCGGCCGCGCAGCGCCTGGGTGCTGCTCGAGCAGGTCGCCCCCGAGCTGGGGGAGTGGGCCACCTTCTTCGCCGCCGGCGCGGCCAAGCGCGCCGCGGCCGAGGCCGGGCTGTCCCGCGCCGTCACCGAGCGCGAGGCCGACGACCTGGTCCGCGACGCCGGGACCTTCCTCGCCGTGGTCGAGGAGCTGCTGGCCACCACGCCCGAGCCGGCGCCCCGGCCGCACGTGGTCGGCGGCACCGCCCACCGTCCCGCCCGCGGGCGGTGAGCGGGGACCCCTTCGTCCACCTGCACGTCGCCTCCGGCTACTCCCTGCGGTACGGGGCCAACCACCCGGCCGACCTGGTCGCGCGCGCCGCCGAGCACGGCATGACGGCGCTGGCGCTGACCGACCGCGACGGTCTCTACGGCGCGGTCAAGTTCGCGCTGGCCTGCCGGTCGGCCGGGCTGCGGCCGGTGTTCGGCGTCGACCTCGCGGTCGCGCCGACGGTGGACACGACCGTGCCGCCGGCGCGGGCGCACGTGCTGGGCGAGGACGAGTTCTCCCTGCGCCGCACCGGGCACGCCCCCGCGCGGCCGGCGCCGGCGCGGCGCAGCCCCGTGCGGGGCGGCGCCGCCGTCGACCCGCGGTTGCCGCGGGTCACCTTCCTCGCCCGCGACGGCGCCGGCTGGCGCTCGCTGTGCCGGCTGACCAGCGCCACGCACCTGCGCGGCACCCGCGGCGAGCCGGTGGCCTCGCTCGCGCTGGCCGCCGAGCACGCGCCCGGGCTGGTCGCGGTGCTGGGGCCGGACTCGCCGGTGGGCCGGGCGCTCGCGGCCGGGCGGGCCGACGTCGCCTCCGCGCGGCTGGACGCCTGGCGGTCGGTGTTCGGCCCGGGCTCGCTGGTGCTGGAGGTGGTGCACCACCGCGGCCGGGGCGACCGCTCCCGCGCCCAGCGGCTGCTGCGCTTCGCCGACGAGGAGGGCGTGCCGGCGGTGCTCACCAACGCCGTCCGCTACGTCGACGCCCTCGACGCGCCCACCGCCGACGTCCTCGACGCCTCCCGCCGGCTGGTCGCCCTCGACACGCGGCACGTCGACCGGCGCACCGCCGAGGGCCACCTCAAGTCGGGCAAGGAGATGGCCGAGGTCGCCGCGGACCTCGCCGGCCCCGACCGCGACGCCGCGCTGCGGCTGACCGAGCGCACCGCCCGGCTGGCCGAGCAGTGCGCCGTCGACGTCCGCGAGGACCTGGGCATCGGCACCGTGCGCTATCCCGAGCTCGACGTCGTCACCGCGCCCGGCGAGCGGGGGATGGACCCCTCCGAGGTGCTGCGCGCCCGCTGCGAGGCCGGGCTCGGCCGACGCGGGATGGCCCGCACGGCGAGGGTGACCCGGCGGCTCGAGGAGGAGCTCGCCGTCATCGACTCCCTCGGCTACCCGTCCTACTTCCTCACCGTCGCCGACGTCGTCGACCTCATCAAGGGCCTGCGGGTCCGGGCCGCGGCGCGCGGGTCGGGCGCGGGCAGCCTGGTCACCTACCTGCTGGGCATCTCCGACGTCGACCCGATCCGCTACGGCCTGCTGATGGAGCGGTTCCTCTCCCCGCTGCGCCACCAGCTGCCCGACATCGACATCGACGTGGAGTCCGCCCGGCGGATGGAGGTCTACGACGCGGTTCTCGACCGCTTCGGCGCCCACCGGGTCAGCTGCATCTCGATGATGGACACCTACCGGGTGCGGCACGCCATCCGCGACGTCGGCGCCGCGCTCGGCCTGCCGCCGGCCGAGGTCGACGCCGTCGCCAAGGCCTTCCCGCACGTCCGGGCCAACCAGGTGCACGCCGCGCTGCGCGACCTGCCGGAGCTGCGGGCCAGCCGGATGGGCTCGCGGCGCGGCGGCGGCACCGGCGACCTCGACCTGCTGTTCGACCTGGTCGCCCGGCTCGACGGCCTGCCCCGGCACATCGCGCTGCACCCGTGCGGCGTGCTGCTGTCCGACGCCACGCTGCTCGACCGCACGCCGGTGGAGAGCAGCTACCTCGGCTACCCGATGAGCCAGTTCGACAAGGACGACGTCGAGGAGCTCGGGTTGCTCAAGCTCGACCTGCTCGGCATCCGGATGCAGGCGGCGATCGCGCACGCCCTCGACGAGGTGGCCCGGGTCGACGACACCGCCGTCGACATCGACGCCGTCCCGCGCGACGACCCGACGACCTTCGAGCTCATCCGCAGCACCCGGACCCTCGGCATGTTCCAGATCGAGTCGCCGGGGCAGCGCGAGCTGGTCGGCAAGTTCGGGCCCGAGACGTTCGAGGACATCGTCATCGACATCTCGCTGTTCCGGCCCGGGCCGGTGAAGAGCGACATGGTGACGCCGTTCCTGCTGGCCCGGAACGGCTGGCAGGACCCGGTCTACCCGCACGAGGACCTCGCGCCGTTCCTGCGGGAGACCGCCGGCGTCGTCGTCTTCCACGAGCAGGTGCTGCAGATCGTGGCGCAGATGACCGGCTGCGACCTCGCCCAGGCCGACGAGGCGCGCCGCGCGCTGGGCGACCGGGAGCTGCACCCGGAGGTGCGGGCCTGGTTCGTGCCCGAGGCGCTGCGGCGCTACCCGGTCGACGTCGTCGAGCGGGTGTGGGAGGTGCTCGTCGCCTTCGGCTCGTTCGGGTTCTGCAAGGCGCACGCGGCGGCGTTCGCGCTGCCCACCTACCAGTCGGCGTGGCTGAAGACCCACCACCCGGCGGCCTTCCTCGCCGGGGTGCTCACCCACGACCCGGGCATGTACCCGAAGCGGCTGATCCTCGACGACGCCCGCAACTTCGGGATCCGGGTGCTGGGCCTGGACGTCAACGCCTCGACCGGCACCTACCGGGTGGAGCGGCTGGCGCCGGAGGACCGGCGGGAGGACTGGCGCCGGCCGGAGTGGATGCCGGCGGCGATGCCCGACCCGTCGGCCTACGGGATCCGGCTGTCGCTCACCGACGTCAAGGGCATCGGCGAGGACGAGGTGGAGCGGGTCGTCGCCGGGCAGCCCTACCGGTCGCTGACCGACTTCTGGTCGCGGGCCGCGGTGTCCCGGCCGGTGGTCGAGCGGCTGGTGCTCGCCGGCGGGTTCGACTCGCTCTACGGGTTCGGCGTGCGCGACCGCGAGGCCGGCCGGCCCACCCGCTCCCGCCGGTCGGTGACCCGCCGCGACCTGCTGCTGCAGATCAGCGAGCTAGACCGGTGGAGCCGCAGCGGGGCGAGGGCCGGCTCGGTGGGCCAGCTCAGCATGGACCTGCTGGGCCTGGAGTCCGGGGAGGACGCCGAGGAGGCCGGCGGCGGTCCCGAGGAGACCGGGCCGGGGTGGGGCGGGGGGTCCGGGCTGCCGGAGTTCACCGACGCCGAGCTGGTGCGCGCCGAGCTGGAGGTGCTCGGGCTGGACGCCAGCCGGCACGTCGTCGACTTCTACCGGCCGTTCCTCTCGGCGATCGGCGCGGTGCCGGCGGGGGAGCTGCTCGGCGCCCGCAGCCACGCCGAGGTGCTGGTGGCCGGGGTCAAGGTGGCCACCCAGACCCCGCCGATCCGGTCGGGGCGCCGGGTGGTGTTCGTGACCCTCGACGACGGCACCGGCTGCACCGACTCGACCTTCTTCGAGGACGTGCAGGGCCCCTACGCGGCGACGGTGTTCCACTCCTGGCTGCTGGTGATCCGGGGGGTGCTGCGGCGCACCGGCCCGCGCGGGGTGTCGATCCGGGCCACCGGCGCCTGGGAGCTGCCCGCGCTGTACGAGGCCTGGGAGACCGGCGGCCTGGCCGCGGTGGCCGAGCACATGGCCGCGCCGGGGGAGTACACCGACCAGGCCATCGCCGGGGCGGCGGCCTCGCACGGCTCGCGGCCGGTGGTGGTCAAGCCGGTGCTCGTGCACCCGACCGGCTTCCGGATGTCGCCGTACGCGGACGTCAAGCCGGCCGGCGACGACGCCGCGACCGCCGCCCGCCGGGCTGCTGCGACCGCTCCGCGCAAGCTCTGGCACTCCAGCCCCGGCAGCTCGGGCCACTAGGGGACCCCTGCACCCGCTCCGCGCACCGATGAGTCGCGGGCGCCGGCGGCGTCTGCCCTCCCGAGCGCCGGCGTCCCGGCCGGCGCCGCGGAGGAGGACTGCCATGCCGAAGCAGATCCCGTGCCTGTGGTTCGACACCGAGGCCGAGGAGGCCGCGCGGTTCTACACGTCGATCTGGCCGGACGCCGAGGTCCTCGGCACCGTCCGCTACGGCGCCGAGGACCCCGGGCGGGAGGGCCAGGCCCTCACCGTCAGCTGGCGGCTGGGCGACACCGAGTACGTCGGCCTCAACGGCGGCCGGCAGGACTGGCGGTTCAGCGAGGCCATCTCCTTCCAGGTCCTGTGCGCCGACCAGGCCGAGGTCGACCACTTCTGGGACCGGCTCACCGACGGCGGGCAGGAGGCGCCCTGCGGCTGGCTCAAGGACCGCTTCGGCGTCTCCTGGCAGGTCGTGCCCGTCCGGCTGCTGGAGCTGCAGGCCGACCCCGACCCCGACCGGCGGCGGCGCGCGGTCGAGCAGATGTTCACGATGCGGAGGATCGTCATCGCCGACCTGGAGCGGGCCGCCGACTCGGTCTCCGCCTGAACCGGCCGCGGGCCGGTGCCGGGAGACCCCCGCCACTAGGGTCGGACGGGTGACCGCCCCCGCACCGTCCACCGGCGAGCAGCTGCCCGTCCGGACCGCCGCGGTCTGGGCCGCGCTCGACCCGCTGGCCGGCGCGGGGACCCCGCTGCGGGTCCTCGACGTCGGCGGCGGCAGCGGCGTCTTCGCCGTCCCGCTGGCCCGCCGCGGCCACGAGGTCACCGTCGTCGACCCCAGCGCCGACGCGCTGGCCACCCTCGGGCGCCGGGCGCAGACCGCCGGGGTCGGCGACCGGGTCCGCGGCCTGCAGGGCGACGGCGACCTGCTGCACGAACTGCCCCTGGGCGGGGACGGTCCCGACGGCGGCGGCTACGACCTCGCGCTGTGCCACGCGGTGCTCGAGGTGGTCGACGACCCCGCCACCACCCTCGGCGAGATCACCCGCGCGCTGCGTCCCGGCGGCCACGTGAGCGTGGCGACCGCCAACCGGGCCGGCGCCGTCCTCGCCCGCGCGCTCGGCGGCCACCCCAAGGAGGCGCTGGCGCTGCTCGAGGACCGCGACCCCGCGCCCGGCCGCACCCGCCCCGCCCGCCGCCGGTTCGGCTCCGAGGACCTGCTCGCGCTGCTGCGCAACGCCGGGCTCGAGCCGGAGGAGTGGCGCGGCGTCGCCGTCGTCGCCGACCTGCTCGACGCGAGCTCCGGCGCCGACCCCGAGGCCGTCCGCCGCCTCGAGCTCGCGCTGGCCGGCACCTCGCCCTACCGCGACGTCGCCGCCGGCCTGCACGTCCTGGCCCGCCGCCCGTGACGGCGCTGCCGCCGGACCTCGTCCGCCCCGCCTACGGCGCGGCCAGCCTCGCCGACGTCCTGCCCGGCGCGGCCGCCGCGCTGGGGGTCGGCGTCGACCGCGGCGGCCTGCCCGGCGACCCGCTCGGCCTCACCGCGGCGCTGGCCGGCGCTCGCCGGGTCGCGGTCCTGCTCGTCGACGGCCTCGGCGCGCACCTGCTGCGCGCGCACGCGCACCTCGCCCCGGCCCTCGCCGCCCTGGCCGCGCCCGCCGGCGACCTCGCCGCCCCCTGCCCGAGCACCACCCCGGTCAGCCTCGCCACGCTGGGCACCGGCGTCCCCCCGGGCGGGCACGGCGTCCTCGGCTTCGTCACCGCCGTCCCCGGCGAGGACCGGCTGCTCAACCACGTCCAGTGGGCCGACGACCCCGACCCCGCCACGTGGCAGCCGCGCCCCACCGTCTTCGAGCAGGCCGCGGCCGCCGGCCTGCCGGTCACCGCGGTCGCCCCCTACGCCTACGCCGGGTCCGGCCTCACCACCGCCGTGTACCGGGGCGCGGCGTACGCGGGCACGGTCAGCGCCGGCGACCTCGCCGCCGTGCTGCTGCAGTCGCTGGCCGCCACCCCCACCGGGCTGGTCTACGGCTACACCCCCGAGCTCGACCTCACCGGCCACGTGCGCGGGGTCGACTCCGACAGCTGGCGGGTGCAGCTCACCCTGGTCGACCGGGTGGTCGAGCAGGTGGTCGCGGGCCTGCCCGACGACGCCGCCCTGCTGGTCACCGCCGACCACGGCATGCTCGACGTCCCCGCCGGCACCCGCGTCGACGTCGACGACGAGCCCGCCCTGCTCGACGGTGTCGCGCTGCTGGCTGGCGAGCCCCGCGCCCGCTACGTGCACACCGTCCCGGGCGCCGCCGCCGACGTCCTCGACGCCTGGCGCGGCGTGCTCGGCGACCGGGCCTGGGTGGCCGGGCGGGAGGAGGCGGTCGCCAGCGGGGTGTTCGGCGCCGTCGGCGAGGGGATGGCCGCCCGCATCGGCGACGTCGTCGCGCTCGCCCGCGGCCCGTGGGCGGTCACCGCGTCGGCCACCGAGCCGGGGCCCAGCCGGCTGGCCGCCTACCACGGGTCGCTCACCGACGCCGAGGTCGCGATCCCGCTGCTGCTGGCCCGCGGCCGCGCGCTCGCCTAGCGGTTCAGCGGACCGGGGACACCGACAGCGCCGTCCACGTGCGCGGGTGCGCCGCGTGCACCGCCCGGCAGGTCAGCTGCGCCGCCTCGTCCGCCGGCCGGCTCTCCACCCGCACCACGACGTCGCCGTCCGCGCCGCCGAGCACCACCTCGAACCGCTCGACGCCGTCGGCGTCCTCCGCCGCGGTGGCGGCCAGCCGCCGGGAGCCGCGCACCGGCAGGTCGTCGACGCCGAGCAGCCCGAGCCGCTCCCGCGCGGCCTGCTGGGCGGCCTGCGCCGGCAGCGGCATCCCGGCCCGCCCGCGCAGCCACGGCAGGGCCACCTCGCCGCGCGCGTGCGCGGCGACCAGGTCGGCGCCGTCGCCGGGCACCTGCCCGTAGGCGAACCCGTGCGGCAGCACCAGCACGTTGGAGGCGAACCGGCAGCCGCCGAGGTGGCTGCACTCCCAGACGTCGGCGGGCGCGGGCATCGCCGCGGCCAGCGGCCGGCCGCGCAGCGCGCAGCAGGCGTCGTGCTGCCCGTGCGTGCACACCAGGTACGCCGGCCGGTCGGCGCGCTCGCCGGCCGAGCCGTCCCAGGGCGCCTCGACCAGGTCGGCGTCGTCGGCGCGGGTCGACCACCACAGGCCCTCGCGGCCCGGGCGGCCGTCGGCGTAGGCCCAGCGGCGCCCGGAGTCCGCGGCCCGGTCGCCGGGCCGGCGGACCAGCAGCACCCGCACGCCCTCGGCGCGGGCGCGCGCGGCCAGCCGGGCGGTCACCGCCGGGTCGATGCGGGAGCCGGTCAGCGCGTCGCGGCCCCACGGGCCCGGCTGCTCGACCAGCAGCCAGCGCTGCGCCGGCCCGGCTGTGGCCACGGGGGAGTCCCCCCGGACCAGGGCCGTGACCGAGCAGCGGGTGGCGTCGAGCCGGCCCGCACGGGCGGGGACGGGAGCGGTCACCCGGGAGGAGGCGACGGGGTCACGACCCGGTCCCGAGGGCGTCGGCACGCTCCCCATCGTCCCCGCCGGCGTCGGGCGCCGGGGCGCCCGGTCCGTGCGGACCCGGCTCGGGGGCGGTGGCCGGGACGCCGTCGACCCCGTGCGCGCCCTGCACAGCCGCGTCGGCGACCAGCGCGATCGACTCGGTGACCAGCCGGCGGGCGAGGACGAGCCGGTCGTCGGCGTCGAGGCCGGCCAGGTCGGCGACCTTGAGCTCGCCGGCGGCCAGGAGCCCCTCCAGCGCGGCGCGGGTCGAGGCGGGGAACTCCAGCCGGCGGCGGCCGGCCAGCAGCGCCACCCGCCCGCCCTCGGCGGTGGCCGGGGCGTCCCGCAGCGCGCAGCGCAGCCGGCGGCGCAGCCGCAGGACCGTGTCCGGGCCGAGCGCGGCCGCCGCGGTGGCCTGCGCCAGCGGCGCCACCGGCTCGGGGCGCACCTGCGACCAGGTCCGTGAGCGCAGCCGCTCGGCGACCTCGTCGGGGTCGACCCGGCCCAGCCACTCCTGCAGCGCCGTCACGACCGTGGCGACGTCGTCGCGGACCGACGCCGGGTCGGACAGGTCCAGGCCCACCGGCAGGGCGCGGCGCAGCTCCCGGTCCTCGGCGGCCAGCACCCGCACCAGGTCCAGCGCGGACTCGGCCGCGGCCCAGCGGGTCACCGGGTGCACGCCGATGGTCAGGTGCGCGCTGGTCTGCCCGAGCGCCACCGCCGAGTGCAGGTAGCCGCGCGGCAGGTAGAGCGCGTCGCCCGGGCGCAGCACGGCGTCCATGACCGGCTCGCGCTCCGCGGCGGCGGCGACGGCCGCCTGGCGGTCGGTCCACGGCTGGGTGCGCAGCGGCTCCTCGAGCACCGGCTCGTGGATGGTCCAGTGCTTCTCGCCGGCGACCTGCAGCACGAAGACGTCGTGGACGTCGTAGTGCGGGCTGAACCCGCGCGAGGACGGCGGCGTGACGTACGCGTTGACCTGCGTCGGGTGCCCCAGGTCGGCGGCGAGCTGGTCGGCGAACTCGACCAGCGGCGGCCAGAGCCGGTGCAGGCCCTGCAGGACCACGGTGCTGCCGTCGGCGAACAGCCGGAGGACGGCGTCGGAGGAGACCTGGTCGGCCACCTCGGCGCCGGCACCACCGGAGGTGGTGAAGCGCTTCGGGTCGACGACGGCGCCGTCCTTGGCGATGCGCAGGAACGGCGTGCGCAGGCCGCGCCGCGACAGCAGCTCGTCGACGTCGGTCAGCGTCAGCAGGTCGGTGAACGACTCCCCGGTGTCCTCGGCGCGGGCGAGCAGCGGGCGGCGGGACCAGTACCGCTCGGCGAAGACCGCGGGGTCGAGGTGCGTGCACCGGCGCAGGGCCGGGCGGGCCTCAGCCCCGCCCGGCCCTGCGACGGCCGGGTCCTGGCTCAGGCCGAACCGTCCGCGCCGCCGTCGGCGCCACCGTCGGCACCGCCGTCCGAGCCGCCGCCGGCCGCCCCACCGTCGGCCGGGCCGTGACCGGCGCCGCCGTCCGCGCCGCCGTCCGCACCACCGTCGGCGCCACCGTCGGCACCGCCGTCGGCACCGCCGTCGGCACCGCCGTCCGAGCCGCCGCCGGCCGCGCCGCCGTCGGCGGGGCCGTGGCCCGCGCCGCTGTCAGCACCGCCGTCGGCGCCGCCGTCGTGCTGGCCGGGCGTGCCCTCGCCGGCACCGCTGTCGGCCGGACCCTCCGTGCTGGTCATGTCGTCGTCGTCGAGCGCCATCGGGCTCCTCCGGGATCCGGGTCGGGACCGTCCGCCGGACGGCGGTCGGTCGTGTCCCACCTACCTCGCCCGTGCGCCGGTCACACATGCGCCGACCAGCGACTTCCCGGGGTGCCCGGACACGCCGGGGACGGCGCGCCGCCTCCCCGGGTGGGCCGCTAGTCTCCGAACACGTGTTCGAGCGGGGAGGTCGCGTGCGGTCGTCGGGCGGGCGTGCCGAGGGGTGCACGGTGCTGCACGTCGACATGGACGCGTTCTTCGCCAGCGTCGAGGTGCGCCGGCGCCCCGAACTCGCCGGCACGCCGGTCATCGTCGGCGGCGCGGGCAACCGCGGGGTGGTCACCTCGGCCACCTACGAGGCCCGCGCGTACGGCGTGCACGCCGCCATGCCGACGGCGCGGGCGCTGCGGCTGTGCCCGACGGCGACCGTGCTGCCGGGGGACGTGGCGCTCTACGCCGAGGTGTCCCGGGCGGTCATGGCGCTGTTCCGGTCGGTCACCCCGCTGGTGGAGCCGCTGAGCCTGGACGAGGCCTTCCTCGACGTCGGCGGGGCCGGGCGCCGGCTGGGCGACGCCGCCGAGATCGGGGAGTACCTGCGCGCCCGCGTCTTCGACGAGCAGGGCATCACCTGCTCCGTCGGCGTGGCCGGCACCAAGTTCGTGGCCAAGCTCGCCTCCACCCGCGCCAAGCCCGACGGGCTGCTCGTCGTCCGCCCGGCCGAGGTCATCGACTTCCTGCACCCGCTGCCGGTCGGCGCGCTGTGGGGCGTGGGCGCGAAGACCGAGCAGGTGCTGCTGCGGCTGGGGCTGCGCACCGTCGGCGACCTCGCGCACGTCCCGGCGCGCACCCTGCAGCGGGCGCTGGGCCCCGCCGCCGGCGCCCACCTGCACGAGCTGGCCTGGGGTCGCGACCCCCGCCGGGTGGTGCCCGACGAGCCGGAGCGCTCGACCGGGCACGAGGAGACCTTCCCCACCGACGTCGACGACCCCGCCGTCGTCCACCGGGAGCTGCTGCGGCTGTCCGAGCGGACGGCGGCCCGGCTGCGCGCGGGCGGCTGGCTGACCCGCACGGTGAGCATCAAGGTCCGCTTCGCCGACTTCACCACCATCACCCGCAGCCGCACCCTCGGCGTCCCCACCGACGTCGGGCAGGACGTGTACGAGACCGCGCGGGCCCTGTTCGACGCGCTCGGGCTGGACCGGGCGCGGATCCGGCTGGTCGGCGTGCGGGCCGAGCGGCTGGTCCCGGCCGGCCAGGCGCCCCGGCAGCTCGAGCTCGGCGCCCGCGAGCACGGCCGCCGCGACGCCGAGCTCGCCGCCGACCGGGCGGCCCGCCGGTTCGGCGCCGGCGCGGTGCGGCCGGCCACGCTGCTGCACCGCGACCGCGACCGCCGGGTGCGCTGAGAGGGGCTCCGGGACCGCCCGCGGACCCCCCGTGAGGGTGGTCACGACGACGGTGCGGCGGGTCGCCGCGCACTCGCCTTTCGCACCCCGCCGACGGCTCGTATCCTCGGTGTCACCACCGGGTACGGGCCCGGTGGTGTCTGGCTCCGCCCACCTGGAGGTCTCGGTGCCGCTCTCCGAGCACGAGCAGCGACTGCTGGAGCAGATCGAGCGCGCCCTCGTCGACGACGATCCCAAGTTCGCCTCCTCCGTCCGCACCGGCGACCGCAGGCTCAGGGCCCGGCGGAAGCTGCAGCTCGGTGCGCTCCTGGTCGTGGTGGGCCTGGCCGTCCTCGTCGGTGGCGCCGTCGTCCCGTCCGTGCCGCTGGGCGTCCTCGGGTTCCTCGTGATGTTCGGCGGTGCCGCGCTCGGCGTCCTCAACTACCGCTCGGCCACCGGCGCCGTCGAGACCGGCCCGGCCGGTGCCCGCGGCGCGCAGGGCGGCCGCGGCCGGGGCGGGCGGTCCCGCAAGCAGCCGCTGAAGAACCGGCTCGAGGAGCGCTTCCGCCGCCGCTACGACCAGTAGCCCCCGAGACCCCGCCGACGGCCGCCGTCCCGATCGGGACGGCGGCCG
>NZ_JBJGZH010000021.1:0-86029 GCF_054050415.1 Geodermatophilus sp. SYSU D01180
GCGGGCACGGCCATCAACTTCACCCCCCCGCCCCCCCCCCCCCCCCCCCCCCCCCCCCCCCCCCCCCCCCCCCCCCCCCCCCCCCCCCCCCCCCCCCCCGGACCTCACGTCCAGTAGAGGAAGCGGGCCTGCGGGAGCCGGTCGGCGACGGCGGCCTCGAACCAGGGGCGCAGCTCCGCCATCGTCTCCTTCGGGTAGACGTGCTTGACCGAGCCGAACTTCCCGCGCTTGAGCGTGCGCCTCGACTCGTCCATCTCGAGCCTCGTCCGCGGGTACCAGTCGAGCAGCGTCTCCTTGCTGTCCGGCGTGAACCGGTGGGTGATGCACTCGACGGTGAGGTCGGCGTCCGCCGGCAGCGCCGCGGCGACGGCGTCGAGCAGGGCGCCGTACTCCTCGCGCCAGCCGTCCACCGGCATGATCGGCGCGATGGTCAGGCCGACCGGGTAGCCGGCGCGGGCGACGGCGGCCAGCGCGGCGACGCGCGCCTCGACCCGGGCCGTGGCGCCCTCGAACCGGCGGGCCACCGGGGCGGCGTTGAGGCTGAACCGGAGCCGGGTGCGCCCGCCGTGCGGCAGGCCCAGCAGCGCCGCGACGTCGTCGAACTTGGTCGTCGCGCGCAGCTGCACCGGGCCGGGCCACGCGTGGGTGCCGAAGTGCTCGACCATGCGGGCCAGGCCGCCGGTGAGGTGCTCGATCGCCAGAGGGTCGGTGTAGCAGGACGCCTCGAACGTCGTCCCCTCGCCGCCGCGCTCGACCGTGCCGGAGGTGACGTGCCCCCGGCCGACGTAGGCGTCGAGGCCCTCGAGCACCTCGTCGAGGTCGGCCCACACGCGGGTGATCGGCGGGCCGGACAGCGAGCCGGCGAGGTAGCAGTACTGGCAGTGCGCGGGGCAGCCCTCGGCCAGGTCGAGCCGGAAGTCCGCCGACGGCGGGATGGGCTGCAGCCGGCGCTTGGACGGCGGCGGGACGACCAGCGCCATCGTGTCCTTGGCGGCCATGAACGCCGCGCGGTCGTCGTCCCCGCGCAACGAGGGCAGCCGGTCGCCGGGCAGCAGGTCGATCGCGTCGACGCCGGCGGCCTCGAGGCGGCGCAGGACGCGCTGCCCGTGCGGGCGCTCGGCGGCCGAGCGTGTGACGAGGACGCGCCTCGGCGTCCACAGGCGGGTGGGGGAGGGGGCCCCGGGCAGGGCGGGCGCGGTCATCACCAGGGAGAACGCCCTGGTGGGAGCCGTGCTGCCGGGTCGCCGGGTGAGGTGGGACACGCCGCTCAGACGTCGACGGGGCTGCCCATCGTCACGGTGCGGTCGACCGGCAGGCCGAAGTACGCGGCGGGGTCGGCGGCGTTGCGGGCGAGGCCCAGGAACAGCACCTTGCGCCACCGGGCCATGCCGGGTGTGCGGGTGCGCCGGATGGGCCCGCGCGAGATGAAGTAGGAGGCGGTCTCCTCGTCGACCGAGTCCGACTCGAGCAGCCCGGCCCGGCACGCCCGGCGCAGCGCCGTGGGGAGGTCGGGGTCCTCGGAGAAGCCGTACCGCACGGTGAGGTGCTGGATGCGGTCGTCGGCGTGCCCGAGGTCGTCGACCTCGAAGCGCCGGGACAGCGGCACGTGCGGCACGGTGGCCGAGACGGCCGAGACGATCACCACGTCCTGGTGGAGGACGCCGTTGTGCCGGACGTTGGCCCGCAGCGCCAGCGGGGTCGTGTCCTTGCCCGGGTGCAGGAACACCGCGGTGCCGGGCACGCGGGGGATCCCCCGCCGGTACAGGTCCTCGACGAACTCCGACAGCGACCCCTCCTGGTGCCGGCGGTTGCCCGCGACGATCTCGCGGCCGCGCCGCCAGGTGGTCATGACGGTGAAGACGGCCAGGGCGATGGCCAGGGGGAGCCACCCGCCGTGCGCCACCTTCGAGAGGTTGGCGGACAGGAAGGTGAGCTCCAGGCCGCCGAAGACGGCCGCGGCGAGGCCGAGCCGCCAGGCGTCCCAGTGCCACAGGACCCGCGCGACCAGCAGCATGAGCACGGTGTCGACCACCAGCGCCCCCGTGACCGAGACGCCGTAGGCGGTGGCGAGCCGCTCGGAGGAGCGGAACGACAGCATGACGACGAGCACGCCGACGAACAGCAGCGCGTTGACGCCCGGCAGGTAGATCTGCCCCGCCTCGGTCCGGGAGGTCTGGCGGACGGTGACCGGGGGCAGCAGTCCCAGCTGGACCGCCTGGCGGGACAGCGAGAACGCGCCGGAGATGACCGCCTGGCTCGCGATGACGGTGGCGGCGGTGGCGAGCAGGACCATCGGCACCCGGCCCCACGACGGCAGGAGCAGGAAGAACGGGCTGGACACCGCGTCGGGGTGCCGCAGGATCAGCGAGGCCTGCCCGAGGTAGTTCAGCGTGAGCGCCGGGAAGACGACGAGGAACCAGGCGCGCAGGATCGGCGGCCGGCCGAAGTGGCCCATGTCCGCGTAGAGGGCCTCGGCGCCGGTGATGACGAGGACGACGGCGCCCATCGCGACGAACGCGATCCCGGGGTGCTCGGCGACGAAGAGCACGGCGTAGGTGGGCGACAGCCCCGCGAGCACGCCGGGCTCGGCCAGGACGCCCCGCAGGCCGGCGACGGCGAGGGCGGCGAACCACAGCAGCATGACCGGCCCGAACAGCGCCCCGACCCGCCCGGTGCCGAAGCGCTGGACCGCGAACAGCCCGACGACGATCACCGCGGCCACCGGCACGACGAGGTGCCCGAGCGCCGGCGCGGCGACGCGCACCCCCTCGACCGCGGAGAGGACGCTGATCGCGGGCGTGATCAGCGAGTCCCCGTAGAACAGCGACACCCCGACGACGCCGATGACCACGAGCGCCGTCGTCCTCCTCGCCCGACCGGCGTAGAGCCGGCGCGCCAGCGCGGTGAGGGCCATGACGCCGCCCTCGCCGTCGTTGTCGGCGCGCATGAGGATCCCGACGTACTTGACCGACACGATGATCGTGACCGACCAGGCCATCAGCGAGACGACGCCGTACACGTCGGCCTCGGTCGGCCGGACGGCCCCGCCGTCGATGGAGAAGACCGTCTGCAGGGCGTACAGCGGACTGGTCCCGATGTCGCCGAAGACGACGCCCAGCGCGGCGAGGACCAGGGCGCGGGTGCCCCCGTGGCCGGCCGCGCCGGCGGCCGTGGACCCGGACGGGAGGCGCGGCGGGACGTCCCCCGCGGTCGGGGGTCCGGTGGAGGCCGGCCCGTGCGTCACCCGGCACCTCCCGGTCCTGAGGTGATCCCCGACCGAGAGTCTCCGCCCGGACGGGGCGCAGCGCCCGATCGAGGAGCGCCGGGCTCAGGACGCGGTGGTCGTGAGGACCGCGGCGACGGAGTCCAGGGCCCCGGGCACGAGGGCGTAGTAGGCCCACACGCCGCGCTTCTCGCGGGTGAGCAGGCCGGCGTCGACCAGGACCCGGAGGTGGTGCGACACCGTCGGCTGGGACAGGCCGAGGGGTTCGACGAGGTCGCAGACGCAGGCCTCGCCGCCGTCGTGGGCGGCCACCAGCGACAGCAGCCGGAGCCGCGCCGGGTCGGCGATCGCCTTGAGCGTCCCGGCCAGCGTGGCGGCGTCAGCGGCGCTCAGGGGGGCGCGGACCAGCGGCGCGCAGCACGCGTCCGTCCCTGGGGCGAGCGGCAGCGACGTCGTCACGGCGCCAGTGTCGCACCGGACATCCACGGACGTCGATATCGACAATCGTCGATGCCCGTGGCACCGTCCTGTCATCGACGCCCATCGATGTGTGGAGGAGCCATGGCCGGGACCGAGGTCGACCTGCGGGAGCAGGTCCGGGCGCGCTACGCCGCGGCCGCGCAGGAGGTCGGGGGCGGCTGCTGCGGCCCGGCGGCCGGGGACGACGGGCGCTTCGGCGCCGGCCTGTACGACGCCGCGGCCACCGAGGGGCTCCCCGGCGAGGCCGTGCTGGCGTCGCTCGGCTGCGGCAACCCGGTCGCCGTCGCCGACCTGCACGAGGGGGAGCGGGTGCTCGACCTCGGCTCCGGCGGGGGCATCGACGTGCTGCTCTCGGCCCGCCGCGTCGGCCCCACCGGCTTCGCCTACGGCGTCGACATGACCGACGAGATGCTCGACCTCGCCCGCGCCAACGCGGCGGAGGCCGGCGCGACGAACGTCCAGTTCCGCAGGGGCACCATCGAGGACCTCCCGCTCGAGGACGCGAGCGTCGACGTCGTCATCTCCAACTGCGTCGTGAACCTGTCGACCGACAAGCCCGCGGTGCTCGCCGAGACCTTCCGCGTGCTCGCCCCCGGCGGGCGCATCGGCATCTCCGACGTCGTCGCCGAGGACTCCGTGACCCCGGCCGAGCGGGCCGAGCGCGGCTCCTACGTGGGCTGCATCGCCGGCGCCCTGTCCCGGTCCGAGTACCTCGAGGGCCTCGCCGCGGCCGGCTTCGCCGACGCCTCGGTGACCTTCACGCACGAGGTCGCGCCCGGCCTGCACGGTGCGATCGTGCGGGCCGTCAAGCCCGCGGCCGCGTGAGCGACGTCGTCGCCGAACGCCCCCGCGCGGGCACCGGCCCGGGGGCGCCCGTCCTCGCCCGCCTGTCGACCCTGGACCGCTTCCTGCCGGTGTGGATCGCCGCCGCCATGGCGCTCGGCCTGGCGCTGGGCCGCTGGGTGCCGGGGCTGGACGACGCCCTGTCGGCGGTCGAGGTGGGCGGCGTCAGCCTGCCCATCGCGATCGGCCTGCTGCTGATGATGTACCCGGTCCTGGCCAGGGTCCGGTACTCCGAGCTGGACCGGGTCACCGGCGACCGCCGGCTGCTGGCGGCCAGCCTGGCGCTCAACTGGCTGGTCGGCCCGGCGCTGATGTTCGTCCTTGCCTGGGCGCTGCTGCCCGACCTGCCCGAGTACCGCACCGGCCTGGTGATCGTGGGCCTGGCCCGGTGCATCGCGATGGTGCTGGTCTGGAACGACCTGTCCTGCGGTGACCGCGAGACCGCCGCCGTCCTGGTCGCGGTCAACTCGGTGTTCCAGGTCGTGGCCTTCGCCGCGCTGGGCTGGTTCTACCTGCAGGTGCTGCCGGGCTGGCTCGGCCTGCCGACGACGTCGGCGGAGTTCAGCGTCGGGGCGATCGTCGTGTCGGTGCTCGTGTTCCTCGGCGTCCCGCTCGCCGCCGGCTTCCTCACCCGCACGCTGGGGGAGCGGGCGCGGGGCCGGGGCTGGTACGAGGAGCGGTTCCTGCCGCGGATCGGTCCGGTCGCGCTGTACGGGCTGCTGTTCACGATCGTCGTGCTCTTCGCACTGCAGGGCGACGCCGTCACCTCGCGGCCCTGGGACGTCGCCCGGATCGCGCTCCCGCTGCTCACCTACTTCCTCCTCGTGTTCGGCGGCAGCTTCCTGCTCGGCATGCGGCTGCGCCTCGGCTACGCCAGGACGGCGACCCTGGCCTTCACCGCCGCGGGCAACAACTTCGAGCTGGCCATCGCCGTGGCGATCGGCACCTTCGGCGTCACCAGCGGGCAGGCGCTGGCCGGCGTGGTCGGCCCGCTCGTCGAGGTGCCGGTGCTCGTGGCGCTGGTGTACGCAGCCCTGTGGGCCGGCCGGCGGTTCTTCCCCGGTGACCCCACCGCACCCCGTCCCCTCCTCCCAGGAGCAGTCCGATGACCTCCCGCCCCAGCGTCCTGTTCGTCTGCGTGCACAACGCCGGCCGCTCCCAGATGGCCGCCGGCTGGCTGCGCCACCTCGCCGGGGACGCGGTCGAGGTGCGCTCGGCCGGCTCCCTGCCCGGCGACCGGGTCAACCCCTCCGCCGTGGAGGCGATGACCGAGGTCGGGATCGACATCACCGACCAGCGGCCGAAGGTGCTCACGACCGAGGCGGTCGAGGCCTCCGACGTCGTCATCACCATGGGCTGCGGCGACGCCTGCCCGGTCTTCCCCGGCAAGCGCTACCTCGACTGGGAGCTCGAGGACCCGGCCGGCAGGGGCGTCGAGGCCGTGCGGCCCATCCGCGACGAGATCGAGCGGCGGGTCCGCGCGCTGGTCACCGAACTGGTGCCCGCCCGCTGACCCGCCCGGCGCGACGGGTCGGAGCTCAGCCGAGCCAGCCGCTGCGGCCCGGCGACCGCCGCCGCCACACGTGCTTGAGCTCGCGGTACTCGGCCAGCCCGGTGGGCCCGAGCTCCCGCCCGACGCCGGACTGTCCGCGCCCGCCCCACTCCGCCCCGGGGACGTACGGGTGGTAGTCGTTGACCCACACCGTGCCGCAGCGGAGGGCCGCGGCCACCCGCTCGGCGCGCTCGTCGTCCCCCGTCCACACCGCGCCGGCCAGGCCGTAGGCGGTGTCGTTCGCCAGCGCGACCGCCTCCTGCTCGTCGGTGAAGGTCTCCACGGTGAGGACCGGCCCGAAGACCTCCTCGCGGACGACGGCCATCTGCCGCCGGCACCCGGTGAGCACGGTCGGCCGGTGGAAGAAGCCGTCCCGCAGCGCCGGGTCGTCGGGACGGCGCCCTCCGGCGGCCAGGACGGCGCCCTCGGTCAGGGCCCCGGCGACCATCTCCTCCGTCCGCGCCCGCTGCGCCGCCGAGATCAGCGGGCCCGACTGGGTGCGTTCGTCCCGCCCGTCGCCCAGCCGGATCGCCTCCGCGCCGGCGGCCAGGCCGGCCACGACGGCGTCGTGCACGTCGGCGTGCACGACCAGTCGCGAGCCGGCCGAGCAGACCTGTCCCGCGTGCAGGAACGCCGCGTACAGGGCGTTGTCGACCACGACGTCCACGTCGACGTCGGGGAAGACGACGTTGGGGTTCTTGCCGCCGAGCTCGCAGTGCACCCGCTTCACGGTGTCCGCGGCGGCGCGCAGGACGGCCCGGCCGGTGGCGGTGCCGCCGGTGAAGCTGACCAGGTCGACGCCGGGGTGCGCGACCAGCGCCGCCCCCACCTCCCCGTCGCCGAGCACCAGGTTGGCCACCCCGGAGGGCAGGCCGGCCTCGGCCAGCAGTAACAGCAGGTGCGCGGTGGTCAGCGGGGTGAGCTCGCTGGGCTTGACCACCGCCGTGCAGCCGGCCGCGAGCGCCGGCGCGAGCTTCCAGGAGATCTCGAGCAGCGGGTAGTTCCATGGCGTGACCAGCGCGCACACGCCGGCGGGCTCGGCGACGACCCGGCTGTCGACCCCGGGGCCGGCGTCGACGGACCGGCCGACGTCGACGACCGCGAGGTCGGCGTAGTACCGCAGCACCGCGACCACGTCGTCGACGTCGGCCCGGCTCTCGCGCAGCGTCTTGCCGGTGTCGCGGGTCTCCAGCAGCGCGACGTGCTCGCGGTCGCGGACCAGCAGGTCCGCGGTGCGGTGCAGCAGCGCCGCGCGCTCGGCCGCCGGCGCACCGGACCACTTCCCGGACTCGAACGCCGCACGAGCGGCGGCGACCGCGCGGTCGACGTCGCCGGGCGTGGCGGCGTCGTGCGCGACCACCAGCGACCCGTCGAACGGGTCGAGGACCCGCAGGACGCGACCGGAGCGGGCGTCCTGCCACGTCCCGTCGATGAACAGCGAGCCGGGCACGGACACGGCGGGACCCCTCGTCGTCAGGAGGCGGGAACACCCGCTACGGTAATCCCCATGCAGTCGGTCGGGATTGTGCGGATTGCGCTCGTCGAGCGCCGGCACGTCGACCTGCTGCGGTGCGCGAGCGCGCTCTGTCGGGCCTGAGTCCCGTCCTCGGCCCCGTCCGCCCGCCCGCACGCACCCCCGGAGACCTCGCATGACCCTGCTCGCTGCTGCCCCGACCACGCCCGCCGACCTCGACGGCGGCGTCCTCGACCTCGAGCGCCTGGAGCCGACCATCGGCGCCCGGGTCCACGGCGTCGACCTCGCCCGTGCCACCGATGAGCAGGTCCGGGCGATCCGGGCCGCGCTCGCCGAGTACAAGGTGCTGTTCTTCGCCGGCCAGCACGACCTGCACCCCGACAGCCAGGTCGTCCTGGGCCGCCGCCTGGGCGAGGTCACCGAGTCGCACCCGGTCGTCCCGGGCGTCGACGAGGAGCACCCGGAGATCTACGCGCTCGACAGCGCGACCGGCGGCTTCGCCGACATCTGGCACACGGACGTCACCTTCGTGCGCCGGCCGCCGCTGGGGTCGGTCCTGCGGGCCGTCGTCCTCCCGCCGACCGGTGGCGACACCCAGTGGGCCGACCTGGAGCTGGCCTACCGCTCGCTGTCCGAGCCGGTGCAGCGCCTGGCCGACCAGCTCGTCGCGGTGCACGACGGCACCCGCGAGTTCGGCTACTACATCGCCCAGCGCGAGGAGCGCACGAAGTGGGAGGGAGAGGAATACCGCGCCCTCGTCCCCGTCTCGCACCCGGTCGTGCGCGTGCACCCCGAGACCGGCCGCAAGGGGCTGTTCGTCAACCCCGGCTTCGTCTCGCACATCGAGGGCGTCTCCGACGCCGAGAGCCGGTACCTGCTCGACCTGTTCTACGCGCACATCACCAAGCCGGAGCACGTCGTGCGGCACCGCTGGTCGGTCGGCGACGTCGTGATGTGGGACAACCGGTCGACGGTGCACTACGCCAACCGCGACTACGGCGACCAGCGCCGTGTCATGCACCGCATCACCCTCCGGGGCGACGCCCCGGTCGGGCCCACCGCCGGCTGACGCCGGCCGCCGCCCCTCCCCGACCGATCGTGGTACGAGGCGCAGGCTCCTCCAGGGGGCCTGCGCCTCGTACTGTGCCCACACCTGCTGCGGCCCGTCAGGGCCCACGTCCCCAGGAAGAGGACCCCATGCAGCACTCCACCCTCCGCCCCCGCGCCTCCGCCGTGGCGCTGACCGCCCTCCTGACCGCAGCCCTCGCCGGGTGCACGAGCGAGGAGGCGGGCTCCGGCGCCAGCGGCGGCGGCGGCGGTGGCGGTGGCGACGGCATCACCGTCCAGACCGCCCAGTTCAGCTGGACCGCCGCCGGCCTGACCAACGGCATCCTGGGCGAGATCGCCGCCGACAACCCCGACCTCGGCGTCGCCTCGCTGGCGACCACCCAGCTGGACCCGGCCGCCGCCTGGGCCGGTGCCGCGCGCGGCGACATCGACCTGCTCACCGAGGTGGCGCTGCCCAACCAGCAGGAGCTGGCCGACTCGGCCGCCGACCGGGTCGAGATCGTCTCGGAGACCTACGGCGACGCCGCGCAGGGCTGGTTCGTGCCGGCCTACGCCGTCGAGCCGGGCGGGCCGCTGGAGGGGCTGACCAGTGTCACCCAGCTCAACGACTACGCCGAGCAGCTCGGCAACAAGTTCTACGACGCCGACCCCGGCTACATCACGACCGAGCAGAACGCCAAGCGGCTCCAGGGCTACGGCATCGAGCTGGAGCACGTGGTCTCCAGCGAGGCCGCCGAGCTCGCGCAGCTGGAGAACAGCTACAGCCGCGAGGAGCCGATCGTGCTGTACCTGTACCACCCGCACGCGGTGTTCGCGCAGTACGACATGGTCCAGCTCGAGGAGCCCACGCCCTACACCGACGGCTGCCTCACCGAGGGCGACGGCGCCTGCGCGATGCCCTCCTACAGCGCCAACATCGCCGCGAGCGACGAGCTGCGGGAACAGGCCCCGGGCTTCGTCGAGCTGCTGACGAACTTCCGCATCTCCGTCGAGGAGATGGAGGAGATGCAGAAGCAGGTCGACGTCGACGGCGAGGACGTGGCCACGGTGGCGCGCGAGTGGGTCGACTCCCACGGCGACCAGATCGACGAGTGGATCGGCTGACGTGACCGCGCCGGTGCTGCGCGTCTCGGGCCTGACCAAGGTATTCGGGGCGCGGGAGCAGGAGGCCCTGCGGCTGGCTGGCGAGGGGCTCGGGCGGGACGAGATCCTGCGGCGCACCGGGGCGACGCTCGCCGTCCACGACGTGAGCTTCGCCGTCGAGCGCGGTGAGCTCTTCGTCGTCATGGGGCTGTCGGGCTCGGGCAAGTCCACGCTGGTCCGCCTGCTCAACCGGCTGATCGAGCCCAGCGCCGGCACCGTGGAGGTCGAGGGCCGGGACCTGCGGGCGCTCGACGACGCGCAGCTGCGCGCGGTGCGCAACGAGAAGATGAGCATGGTCTTCCAGCACTTCGCGCTGATGCCGCACCGCACGGTCCGGGAGAACGCCGCCTACGCGCTCAAGGTCCGCGGCGCGAGCGCGGCCGAGCAGCGCGAGCGGGCGGACTGGGCGCTGGGGACGGTGGGGCTGCTCGAGCGGGCCGAGGCCCGGCCCGTCGAGCTGTCCGGCGGCATGCGCCAGCGCGTGGGCCTGGCCCGCGCGCTGGCCGCCGACTCGGAGGTGCTCCTCATGGACGAGCCGTTCTCCGCGCTGGACCCGCTGATCCGCCGCGACATGCAGGACCTGCTGGAGCGGCTGCAGGCGGAGCTGGCGAAGACGATCGTGTTCATCACCCACGACCTCAACGAGGCCATGCGGCTCGGCGACCGGATCCTCATGCTCAAGGACGGGCGGACGGTCCAGCTCGGCACCGGGCCGGAGATCATCTCGGCGCCCGCCGACGACTACGTCGCCGACTTCACCTCCGACGTCGACCGGACCCGGGTGCTCACCGCCGGCGACCTGCTCCGCGAGCCCCGGCTGACCGCCCGGCTCGGCGACCCACCCGGCGACGTGCTCAAGGCGCTGGGTGCGGCGGAGGCCACCGGCGTCTACGTCCTGGACGACGGCGGGCGCATCGCCGGCGTCGCCCGCGACGACCTGCTCGCCCGCGCGGCGCAGGAGGGCCGGCCCGCCCTCGGGCCGCGGGAGCTGGTCCCCGACCACGCGACCATCGCCGCCGACCGCCCGGTCGTCGAGTTCGTGCACTTGGTCGGGCGGCACCCCGTGCCGCTCGGCGTCGTCGACGACGACGGGCGGCTGCTCGGCGTCGTCCCGCGGGCCGCGGTGCTCGACGCGCTGTCGGCCGTCCCGGTCCGGGGGAGGCGCCCGTGATCCCGCACATCCCGCTCGGCCAGTGGGTCGCCGACCTCATCGACTGGCTGCTCGAGACGGTCCCGTGGCTGTTCGACGCCATCTCGAACGTCATGCAGGTCCTCGTGGACCGGCTGACCGACGTGCTGGTCTCCCCGCCGCCGGTGGTGTGGATCGTGGTCTTCACGGTGCTCGCCCTGCTGCTGCGCGGCCCGTGGCTGGCGCTGTACACCGTGCTGGCGTTCCTGCTGGTGGTGTCGCTGGAGCTGTGGGTCGAGACGATGCAGACCCTGGCGCTGGTGCTCGTGGCCGCGGTCATCGCCGCCGCGATCGGGATCCCCCTCGGGATCCTGGCGGCCCGCTCGCGGGCGGTGAGCATGACGGTCCGGCCGGTGCTGGACTTCATGCAGACGCTGCCGGTGTTCGTCTACCTCATCCCCGCCGTCTTCTTCTTCGGCGTGGGCGTCGTGCCGGGCGTCGTGGCGACCATCCTGTTCGCCATCCCGCCGGGCGTGCGGCTGACCGAGCTGGGCATCCGGCAGGTCGACCGCGAGGTGGTCGAGGCGGCGCAGGCCTTCGGCGCCCGCCCGGGGCAGGTGCTGCGCGAGGTGCAGCTGCCGCTGGCGCTGCCGTCGATCATGGCCGGCGTCAACCAGGTGATCATGCTGGCGCTGTCCATGGTGGTCACCGCCGGCCTGCTCGGCGCGGCCGGCCTGGGCGCCGTGGTGGTGCGGGCGGTCACCCAGCTCGACGTCGCCAGCGGCTTCGAGGGTGGCCTGGCCGTCGTCCTGCTGGCCATCTTCCTCGACCGGCTGACCGCGTCGTTCGGGCAGCAGACCGCTCTGTCGCGGGCGTTGCGCCTCCGCCGGCGGCCCGCCGAGCGGGCCCCGTCGGCCCGGACCGCCGAGCCCGAGGTGGCGTCGTCACCCACCGGCGCGCGCGTGACCACCTGACGGCGGCCGTACCCGCCCCGGCGGTCAGCCGGTCAGGAGGTCAGCGACAGAGCGCGCTGTCGTGCGGTGCAGGTCGACGCCTTCCGGGAGGTCATGGCCGGGGTGGCGACGCCGGTCGCCGTCGTGACGACGCTGACCGGCGACGGCCCGCACGGGACCACGGCCAGCTCGTTCGCCTCGCTGTCGCTGGCCCCGCCGATGGTCATGGCCGCGCTCGACCGCTCGTCGGGCCTGCTGCGCCGGCTGGCGGTGGGCGCGCCGTTCGGCGTCGACGTGCTCGGCAGCCACCAGGCGGAGCCGGCCGGGGTCTTCGCGCGCCGGGGCGAGGACGAGTTCGCCGGCGTCGAGTGGGCCCAGCACGGCGGGGCGCCGCGGCTGGCCGGCTGCCCCGGGTGGCTCGGCTGCGAGGTGACCGAGCTGGTCCCCGGCGGCGACCACGTGATCGTGCTGGCCACCGTCCGGCACGCCGCGGCGGGCGCGGGGGCGCCGCTGACCTACCACGGGCGGCGGTTCGGGACGCACGCGCCGGCCGCGGCCTGACCTCCGCTGGTCCGCCGGCTCGACGGCAGAGCCGCCACGCCCGCACCAGGAGGATTGACGTGGGGCCGCGGGTGGGTACCGCTGAGGACCAGCGACGGGTCAGGTTCTCGCTCCACAGCGGAGGGTCGCGGGATGGCTCAGGAGCGGCGTGCGGCGCCGGAGCGTCGTGCGGCGCCGCGGGCCGCTGGTCCACGGCTCAGCGCCTCTCGTCCCACGCGGACCGTCGGCTCGTCGCGGACCGGCACGGCCGCAGCCACGCGGACGGCCGGCAGTGCTGATCGGGCCGAACGGGTCCGTCCTGACGCCGGACACGGCCGGGACGCTCGCGCGGTCACCGAACGACGTGCCGACGCCGGCGCCCGCGTGGCGAAGCCACCCACCGAGCGCCGACGGCGCTCGACGAGCGCCGAGGACCACCTGACCGGTGGCAGGCCGGAGGTGAGCCGCGCGGCCGGGGCGCCCGGCGGACCGGCTTCCACCCCCGACGGTGGCCGCACACCGAGCTCCGGCCGGCCTCGGTCGCACTCCCACCCCGCCCTCCGTCGCACGGGCACGACTCGGCAGTCTCCCGGTGTCGCCGCCATCCTCTCGGCAGAGTGGCGCCGCGCCCGTGCCGCGCTGGACGGGCTCGGCGCACGTCCGGCGCGGGCAGTCCGGCGCACGGTCCGTCGGTTGTCGTCCCGGATCGCCGCGGCCTTGGACGGCCTCGCCGGCCGCGGCGGCGGAACCCGGCGGGCTGCGTGGGCCGCCGTGCGCGCTGTCCTGACCGGCCGCAACCCGGTACTCGCGGCGATCAAGGCCTGGTTCGCCGCGCTGAGCACGCCGATGAAGATCCTGGTGATCGGAGGGCTGGTGTTGCTCGCTCTGCTCGCGCCGCTGCTGCTGGTGCTCGTGCTGCTGGCCCTCGCCATCGCCGCCGTGGTCATCGCCGTTCGAGCGCCGGCCACCGCCTGAGCCCCGGCCGGCGGATCCTCCGCACCGCGGATCCGGCGGCTTCTCCCGACAGCCGGGCCGTGCACCCCGCGCCGTCTCCGGCCTGCGCGGACACCTCCGGCCGGGCCGGACACGTGTTCCGCCCCCTTCGGCTCCGACGTGCGGCACCTCCGCGATCGACCGCGGGGTCGCGTCGCTGGACGGGGTGAGCCCGGCGAGGAACGGCTCACCTCGCCCCCGGGACAGCCCCGCGGTCCGTCAGTCGGTCAGCTCGACGACCACGGGGGCGTGGTCGCTGGCGCCCTTGCCCTTGCGCTCCTCGCGGTCGATGAGCGCCGCGCTCACCCGGGCCGCCAGCGACGGGGTGCCGAGCACGAAGTCGATCCGCATGCCCTCGCGGCGGGGGAAGCGCAGCTGGGTGTAGTCCCAGTACGTGTAGACGCCGGGACCGGGGGTCAGCGGCCGGACGACGTCGGCGTACCCGGTGTCGACGACGGCGCGGAACGCCTCCCGCTCGGGCACCGAGACGTGCGTCGAGTGCGCGAAGACGCTCATGTCCCACACGTCGTCGTCCTGAGGGGCGATGTTCCAGTCACCGACCAGCGCGACCTGCGCGGCCGGGTCGGCGGCCAGCCAGCCACCGGCCGCGGTGCGCAGCGCGGCCAGCCACTCGAGCTTGTAGTCGTAGTGCGGGTCGCCGAGCTGCCGGCCGTTGGGCACGTACAGGCTCCACACCCGCACGCCGCCGCAGGTGGCGCCCAGCGCGCGGGCCTCGGCGGCGGGCTCCACGCCCTCCTTGGCCGCCCACGTCGGCATGCCGGGGAAGCCCACCTCGACGTCGGCCAGCCCGACCCGGGAGACGACGGCGACGCCGTTCCACTGCGAGTGGCCGACGTGCGCCACCTCGTAGCCGAGCTCGGTGAACCGCTCCTCGGGGAACTGGTCGTCGCGGCACTTGGTCTCCTGCAGCGCCAGGACGTCGACGTCGCGGCGCTGCAGCCAGGCCGTCACCCGGTCGACCCGGGTCCGGATGGAGTTGACGTTCCAGGTGGCGAGGCGCACGGTCCCCGAGCCTATGTGGCACGGGTGGTCACCGCCGGAGCCCGCCCGGACACCCGCCGTGACCAGGGGAGACGCACCTCACGCCCGTTCGGGTGCCCGGGGGCGGTCCGGGGTAGGGAGACGCCCGTGACCGCCAGCCGAGAGTGGGATCATGGCCGGATGACCAGGACCCGTGGGAGCGAGACGAGCCGACCCGGTGCGTCCCGGGTGCGTCCGTGAACGAGGACGTCACCCGGCCGATCGGCGACGCGCCGTCCCTCCCGCCGGTGCCCTCGGGGAAGGGGGCGGCCGGCCACGGGCGCGGTCGCCGGCAACCGCGCGAGTCGCGGTCCCTCGCGGCGGTGCTGGGCCTCACCGCGGCCAACGCCGTCGTCCCCGGGACCGCGTTCCTGGCCTCCGGCCGGCGCCGCCTGGGCGCGGTCGTCCTGGTCCTGTTCGTGCTGCTCGTCGGCGCCGGCGTCTGGCTGGCCACCGCCGGCCGGCGCACCGCGGTGCGGCTGGCCGTCGACTCCACGTCGCTGACCTGGATCGTCGCCGCCCTGGCCGTGCTCGCGGTCGCCTGGGTCGCCGTCGTCGTCACCGGCTACCGGTCGTTGCTGCCGCGGCACAGCTCCGCCCCGCGGCACGCCGTCGGCGCCGTCCTGGTGGCCCTCCTGGTCGCCGGGGTCGCCTACCCGGCCTACCGCGTCGGCACGGTCGCCGTTGCTCAGCGCGGCCTGCTCGACGGCGTCTTCGCCGACGACCGCGAGTCCGCCACCGTCGAGGACAGCCCGGACCCGTTCGGCAGCAAGGACCGGGTGAACGTCCTGCTCCTGGGCGGCGACGGCGGCGAGGGCCGCGAGGGCGTGCGCACCGACACCGTCATCGTCGCCAGCGTCGAGACCGAGACCGGTGAGACGACGCTGTTCAGCCTGCCGCGCAACCTCGAGGACCTGCCCTTCCCGGCCGACAGCCCGCTCGCCGAGATCTACCCCGACGGCTTCGACGCCGGCAGCGAGAGCGAGAGCCTGCTCAACTCCGTCTACGGCAACGGCCCCGCTCAGCACCCCGACGTCCTGGGCCCCACCGACGACCCCGGCGCGGACTTCCTCAAGCTGGGCGTCGGTGAGGCGCTCGGCCTCGAGATCGACTACTTCGTGCTGGTCAACCTCGACGGGTTCAGCCGGCTGGTCGACGCCCTGGGCGGCATCACGGTCAACGTCAACTACTACGTGCCGATCAACGGCATCACCGGTGAGGAGCTGCCCGACGACTACATCGCGCCGGGCCCGAACCAGCACCTCGACGGGTTCCTCGCCCTGCAGTTCGCCCGCGGCCGGTACGGGCTCAGCGACTACGACCGCATGGCCCGGCAGCGCTGCACCATCAAGGCGATCGTCGACGAGGCCGACCCGATCACCCTGCTGGAGCAGTACCAGGAGCTGGCCGCGACGACGCAGGACATCGTCAGCACCGACATCCCGCGGTCGGCGCTCGACGACTTCGTCGACCTCGCGTTCCTCGTCAAGGACGCCGAGATCCGCAGCGTCGTGTTCGACACCAGCCTGATCGACCCGGCGTACCCGGACTACGACCGGATGCGCCAGATCGTGGAGGACACCCTCTCCGGCGCCGCCGGCACGTCCGCTCCTGCGCCGGCCCCGGGGACCAGCGCCGCCGGCGCCGAGGTGCCCAACGGGACGCCGCCCGCCCCAGCCGAAGGTGCCCCCACGGCCACCGAGGTCGACGACGCGTGCGCCTTCAACCGGGCGCAGGCGCAGGCCGCGCTGGACGCCGGCGAGCCGCCGAGCCGCAACGGCTGAACGGACGGCCCCGGCGGCCGTCAGGTCGCCGGGGCGCTGGCGATCTGGACGAGGTTGCCGCAGGTGTCGTCGAGGACGGCGGTGGTCACCGGGCCCATCTCCAGGGGCTCCTGGGTGAACCGCACGCCGAGGGCCTTGAGCCGCGCGGTCTCGGCGTGCACGTCGGCGACGGTGAAGGAGTTGTAGGGGATCCCGTCGGCCACCAGCGCCTCCTTCCACGGCCGCGCCGCGGGGTGGGCGTCGGGCTCGAGGACCAGCTCGACGCCGTCGGGCGCCTCGGGCGAGACGACGGTCAGCCAGCGGTGCTCGCCCATCGGGATCTCGGTCTTCTTCACGAAGCCGAGGACCTCGGTGTAGAAGCGCAGCGCCTTCTCCTGGTCGTCGACCAGCACGCTGGTCAGGGTGATCCGCACGGGCCCTCCTCCGTGTCCAGCCGCCACCTCTCGACGATGGCGCGCAGGGGTGCGGTGTCCAGGTGGTGGAACTTGTAGCGACCCTCCCGCCGGGTCCGGACCAGGCCGGCCTGCTCGAGGACCTCCAGGTGCTGGGAGACGGCCTGGCGCGACGAGCCCACCCCGTGCCGCTGGATCAGCCGGGCGCACAGCTCGAACAGCGTCTGGCCGTCCCGGTCCTGCAGCTCGTCGAGCAGTGCACGCCGGGTCGGATCGGCGAGGGCCCTGAACACGTCGCCCACGCCGGGACGATACGCAAGCGTGCGCTTGCCTGTCCAGGGGTGCGGCGTCTGGTTGGCTCGGACGCGGAGCCGGTCCCGGAGGCCGGCGGGAACGGAGGCGACATGGGCGGCGGACCGGCACGGCCCGGGGACGGCGGGACGACGGCGCGGCGCGAGCGGCTGGTGGCGCTGCTCGTCCTCGGCATCGGGGTGGTGCTGCTGGTGTCCTCGCCGACGTGGTTCGCCAGCGACCGGAGCGGCGTCGGCGTCGCCCAGCTGTTCGTGGGCGTCGTCCTGCTCGCCGTCGGCGGCTTCCTCCTGCGGCGGTCGCGCTCGGTCCGCTGACGTTGCGGCGCCCGGGTGACCGGCACCACACTCCGGGGGACCCAGCGGGCCCCAGGACGGAGGACGCACGTGAAACTGGAGAAGCGGCACCTGCTCGAGATCCTGCGCACCGAGGGCGACCACCACACCGCGGACGCGGTGGAGAGCCGGTTGCCCGACGAGATCGACACCGACCGGGACGCCGACGCGCTGTCCGGCGTCGGCCTGGACCGCACGCAGCTGCTCGCGAAGCTGGCCGCCGGGGGCTTCGGGACGACGCTGTCCCCGTGAGCCGCCCAGGACGTGGGACGGGCCGGCACCCCCAGGGGTGCCGGCCCGTTCGCCGTTCCGCCGTCCTCAGCCCACGTACGGACGCTCGCGGGCGAGCTCCTCCTTGGCCACCGACCGCAGGTGCACCGCGTCCGGGCCGTCGGCGATGCGCAGCGTGCGGGCCGAGGCGTAGAAGCGGGCGAGCACGGTGTCGTTGCTGACGCCGGCGCCGCCGTGCACCTGGATGGCCCGGTCGATGACGTCGCAGGCGACGTTCGGCGCGATCACCTTGATGGCGGCGATCTCGGTGCGGGCGCCCTTGGCGCCGTACTTGTCGATCAGGTCGGCGGTGCGCAGCACCAGCAGGCGGGCCTGGTCGATCTCCATGCGCGACCGGGCGATCGTCTCGCGGATCGTGCCCTGCTCGGCCAGCGGCCGGCCGAAGGCGACCCGCTTCTGCGCGCGGTCGACCATGAGCGCCAGCGCCCGCTCGGCCATGCCCAGTGCGCGCATGCAGTGGTGGATGCGGCCGGGGCCGAGCCGCGCCTGGGCGATCATGAAGCCGTCGCCCTCGCCGGCGAGGATGTTGCTCACCGGGACCCGGACGTCGGTCAGCCGCATCTCGGAGTGGCCGTGCTGGTCCTGGTACCCGAACACCGGCAGGTGCCGGATGATCTCCAGGCCCGGGGTGTCGCGCGGCACCAGGACCATCGACTGCTGCCGGTGCGGGGCGCCGTCGGGGTCGGTCTTGCCCATGAGGATGAAGATCTGGCAGCGCTCGTCGGCGGCGCCGCTGGTCCACCACTTGCGGCCGTTGATCACGTACTCGTCGCCGTCGCGGACGATCGACGTCTGGATGTTGCGGGCGTCGGAGGAGGCGACGTCGGGCTCGGTCATCGCGAACGCCGAGCGGATCTCGCCCTCGAGCAGCGGCTCGAGCCAGCGCTGCTTCTGCTCGGGCGTCCCGAACATCATCAGCGTCTCCATGTTGCCGGTGTCCGGGGCACCGCAGTTGGTGGCCTCCGGGGCGATCGTGGGCGACCAGCCCATGATCTCGGCGACCGACGCGTACTCGAGGTTGGTCAGCCCCCCGAGCTCGTGGTGGAAGAGGTTCCAGAGGCCGCGGGCGCGGGCCTCCTTCTTCAGCTCCTCGAGCACCGGCGGGTGCTCGTGGTTGTCGTGGCCGCGCTCGGCGCGCCACGCCTCGTACACGGGCTCGGCGGGGAAGACCTGCTCACGCATGAAGTCCCACATCCGGCCGCAGACGTCCTCGGCTCGGGCGGAGAGGGCGAAGTCCATGCGTCGGAAGGTAGCCCGCCGCGTGACCGGCGTCGCACCGGGGTCGCGCGCCGTCCGGGCCGGGAGACGGCGGGGGCCGGGCACCCGCCGCGTGGCGGGCGCCCGGCCCCTGGTGACGTGCCGGAACGGCCCCCGTCCAGGGCCCCGCCTCGAGCCTGCGAGGGGGGCGGGGGGCCTCCCACTAGGCGCGCGAGGCGCGGACGGCCGAGTTGACCGGGCCGAGCGCGATCACCAGGCCGATGACGGCGGTGGCGACGTGCAGCACGTTGTCCGCGGCGTTGATGTTGAGGAAGTCCCAGTCCTTGCCGATGGCGGCCAGGCCGTAGACGAAGGCCGCGGCGTAGCCGACGGCGAGCAGCCAGCCGTAGGTGCGGGCGCCGGCCAGCGTGCGGGACAGCAGGATGCCGGCCAGGCCGATCACGACGTGCACGACGTTGTGCAGCGGGTTGATCATGAAGAACAGGAGCATCTCGTCCTGTCCGTTGCTGGCGAAGCCGTCGAAGCCGGTGATGAAGAAGCCGACGATGCCGACGAGCAGGTAGACGACGCCGAAGGCGAGACCGAGCGTCTGGGGCCAGGCCATCGCCGGCCGGGCGCCGGTGTTCCCCGTGGTGGCCATTGGTTCCTCCGTGTGTGGACGAGTCGCCGCCTGGTGGCGGGCAGGGTGGCCGCCTACCCCGGGGTGACGGGCGCCAACGGGAGACCCCTCGTCCGGGGGAGGACCGTTGCCGGATCGTCACCGTCGCGGCGGGCGGTGCACCGGGCGTTCGGACGCCGCGGGCGTTCCGGTTCGCCGGTCACCCGATGGAGGGCGGAGAACGCGCAGGGCCCCGCGCCGGCGGCGCGGGGCCCTGCGGGAGGAGCGCTCAGGGACGCGGCGTCCGCTTCGGCCGGCGGACGACGAACGGGCCGATGGCCAGCAGGTCGACCGGGGCCGAGCCGAAGCACTCCAGGGCGTCGCGCGGGTCGTCGACCATCGGCCGCCCGGCGGTGTTGAGGCTGGTGTTGACCACCACCGGCAGCCCGGTGCGCCGCTCGAACGCCGAGATCATCCGGTGCACCAGCGGCTCGGTCTCCGGGTCGATCGTCTGGATGCGCGCGGTGCCGTCGACGTGGGTGACCGTGGGGATGCGGTCCTTCCACTCCGGGGCGACGTCGTGCACGAAGAGCATGTACGGCGAGGGGATCGGCCCGCGGCTGAAGATCTCCGGCGCCTTCTCCAGCAGCACCATCGGCGCCACGGGACGGAACTGCTCGCGGCCCTTGACGTCGTTCATCCGCTCGAGGTTGGCCTCGAAGCCGGGGTGGGCGAGCAGGGAGCGGTGGCCCAGCGCCCGCGGGCCGTACTCGCTGCGGCCCTGGAACCAGGCCACGATCCCGTTGTCCGCGAGCACCTCGGCGACGGCCTCGGCGACGTCGTCGGGACGCTCGTAGTCGATGGCGGCGGTCTGCAGCCAGCGCTCGATCTCGTCGTCGCCCCAGCCGCGGCCCAGCGCCGCGCCGGGCATCGGCTCGGTGCGCTCGCCGAGCTCGGCGGCGACGTGCAGGGCGGCGCCGAGGGCCGTGCCGGCGTCGCCCGCGGCCGGCTGGACCCAGACCTGCTCGAACGGGCTCTCGGCGAGGATGCGGGTGTTGGCCACGCAGTTGAGCGCGGTGCCGCCGGCCATGGTGAGCGTCTTCTCGCCGGTCTGCTCGTGCACCCAGCGGGCGAGGTCGACCAGCACCTCCTCCAGCCGGGTCTGCACGCTGGCGGCGAGGTCGGCGTGGTCCTCGGTCCACTGCTCGTCCTTGCCCAGGCGCGGCGCGAACTCGGAGAAGTCGATCCGCTCGGTGCGGAAGCCGCCGTCGCCGGTGGCGCGGATGAGCTCGGACAGCTCGCCGAGGAAGCGCGGCTTGCCGTAGGAGGCCATCGCCATGACCTTGAACTCGTCGGAGCTGCGCAGGAAGCCCAGGTGGTCGGTGAGCTCCTCGTACACCAGGCCGAGGGAGTGGGGGAGCGACTGCCCCGCCAGGACCTCCAGCTGCCCGTCGACGTAGCGGCCGGCGAGGTGGCTGTGCGCCTCGCCGCGGCCGTCGAGCACCAGGACGGCGTTGTCGCGCTGCGGCGCGGCCTTGCCGGCGGAGGCCGCGTGCGCGACGTGGTGCTTGACGAAGCGGACCTTGGCGGGGTCCAGGCCGGGGAGGGCGTGCGCGAGGAAGTCCGGCGCCATCTCGGCGTACCGCTTGCGCATCGTGTCGCCGTCGTCGAACAGGCCCGAGTCCTCCGGCGTGCCCATGAGCGCCGGGTCGAAGGAGTAGGCGACGGCGTCGAGCTCCTCCGGGCGGATGCCGGCGTGCTCGAGGCACCACGCGGCGGACAGCTCGGGCAGCTCCCAGGCGCTCCAGGGCAGCGGGCGCTTGCCGTGCTTGCGCCGGCTGAAGCGCTCCTCCTCGGCCGCGGCCACGACCCTGCCGTCGACGACGAGCGCCGCCGCCGGGTCGTGGTAGATGGCGTTGATGCCGAGGACCTTCACGAGCGCACTCCTCCCGCACCGGGCGCGGTGCCCGGCTCTCTGCGGCTGATCTTCGAGGCACGGCGTCGGTCCCGCAGGGTGAGCACCCGATGCGGTCGCCGCTCCGTCATGCGCCGCGGACCTGCAGCAGGTCGTTGGCCTCGACTGCCCTGAGCGCCAGGGTCTTGTAGCCGACCTCCTCGAACAGGACGACGACGCGGTCGTCCTCCACCCGCATGACCACGCCGGGGCCCCACTCGGTGTGCGTCACGGGGGTCTCGGGAGCGAACGGGGTGTCGGCGTCGTCGCCGGCCGGCTGCTCGCGGGAGGTGCCGGCCGAGCAGTTGTCGCAGTTGCCGCAGGGCTCCTCGAGCTGCTCGCCGAAGTAGCCGAGCAGGTACTGGCGGCGGCACTCCGTGGTCTCGGCGTAGCCGCGCATCATCTCGACGCGGCTCTGGTCGACCCGCTCGTGGTGCTCGGCGAGCTCGCGCGCGGCGGCGGCCGCCTCGCCGGGGGGCGGTGCGCCCTCGGCGGGGTGCGCGGCGCCCTCCTCGTCGAGGACGACGGCCGACACCTGCTCCAGCAGGTTGAGGTCGCGGGCCAGCGGGGTGGCGCCGCGGCCGGTCTCCTCGCGCAGCTTCCTGACGTCGACGCCGTCCTCGACGCCCGCGGCGGGCGCGGCGGCGACCAGCCCGGCGACCTGCTGCAGCTCCTCCTCGGCGGGGGCGCCGGCGGCGAAGAAGCGGCGCAGGCCGAGGTCCTCCTGCCGGTAGACGAGCACCGCGAGCGCGGGCTCGCCGTCGCGGCCGGCCCGGCCGATCTCCTGGTAGTAGCTGTCGATCGAGTCGGCGGGCTCGGCGTGGACGACGAACCGGGTGCCGGGCTTGTCGATGCCCATCCCGAACGCGGTGGTGGCGACGACGACGTCGAGCTCGTCCTCCATCCACGCGCGCTGGGTGTCCTCGCGCTCGCCCTTCCTCAGGCCCGCGTGGTACGGCCGCGCCTGCAGCCCCCGCTCGGTGAGGGCGTCGGCGACCTCGAGGGTGCCCTTGCGGGTGGCGCTGTAGACGATGCCGGGGCCGCGGCCGGCCTCGACCTCGGCGACCGTGCGGTCGACGACGGCGTTGCGCTTGGCGGTGGCGTCGGCGTGGTGGTCGACCTCGAGCCGGATCTCCGGCCGGTCGAACCCGGCGACGACGACCTCGGGGTCGCGCATCGACAGCCGCTCGACGATCTCGGCGCGCACCGGCGGGGCGGCGGTGGCGGTCAGGGCGAGGACCGTCGGGTGGTCCAGCTGCTCGACCACCTGCCCGAGACGCAGGTAGTCGGGGCGGAAGTCGTGGCCCCAGGCGGAGACGCAGTGCGCCTCGTCGACGACGAACAGCGCCACGCCGGCCTCGCGGATCGCGTCGACCACCTCGGGCTTGGTCAGCTGCTCGGGGGCGAGGAGGAGGAAGCGGACCGTCCCGTCGGCCAGGCCCTCGAGCGCGGCGCGCTGGTCGCCGGCGGACAGGCTGGAGTTCAGCTGCGCGGCGCGGCCGGCGTCGTCGCCGAGCTCCTCCAGCCGCTCCACCTGGTCGCGCTGCAGGGCGATCAGCGGCGAGACGATGACGACCGGGCCGTCGAGCAGCTGCCCGGCGACCTGGTAGACCGCGCTCTTGCCGGCGCCGGACGGGAGCACCGCCAGCGTGTCCCGGCCGGACAGCACGGCCTGCATGGCCCGCTCCTGGCCGGGGCGGAACTCCTCGAAGCCGAGGACGTGGCGGGAGACCTCGCGGAGCCGGCGGGTGCGGACCGCGGCCGAGCCGCCGGCGGGGTTGTCGCTGGGGGTGCGTGACACCGGCTGCCGCTGCCCGGGCGCCGGGATCGGCAAACGGGACACGGGGTGTCGCCATGCCCACGGCGGCGCGGTGTGCACGGATCGCGCCGACGGGGCTCCGTGGGCGGCGGTGTGTGCACGCGCCGCGCACGTAGGGTCCCCGGCGTGAGCGCGAGCTACCGGATCGCCGAGGCCGCGGCGCTGCTCGGGGTCAGCGACGACACGGTGCGCCGGTGGATCGACAGCGGCCGGCTGCCGGCGTCGCGCCAGGGCGGCGGGCCCGCGCACGTCGACGGCGCCGACCTGGCCCGCCTGGCCACCGAGCTGCACGAGGCGCCCGAGCCCGGCACCACCCGCGGCTCCTCGGCGCGCAACCGGCTCGCCGGCATCGTCACCCGGGTCCTGCGCGACACGGTCATGGCCCAGGTGGAGATCCAGGCCGGGCCGTTCCGCCTGGTCTCGCTCATGTCCCGGGAGGCGGCCGACGAGCTGGGCCTCGAGGTCGGCGTCCGCGCCGTCGCCACGGTCAAGGCGACGCAGGTGAGTGTCGACGTCCCGTAGGAGGCCCGCACCTGCGGACCCGGAGGGGCTAGTGTCCCGCGCATGCGGGGACGACGGCTCGGTGCGGTGCTGGTCGCGGTGGCGCTCGGCGCCGCCGGGTGCGGGGGAGGGGCCGGCGCGAGCACGGCCGGGGACGACGACGGCCCCACCGGCACGCTCACCGTCTTCGCCGCCGCCTCGCTGACCGACGTCTTCACCGTCCTCGGGCAGCGGCTGGAGGACGAGCACGACGGGCTGACCGTCCAGTTCAACTTCGCCGGCAGCTCGGCGCTGGCCACCCAGCTGACCCAGGGCGCCCCGGCCGACGTCTTCGCCTCGGCCAACGGCACCCAGATGTCGGTGGTCACCGACGCCGGCCTCGCCGACGGCGACCCGACCGTGTTCACCGCCAACGTCCTGCGGATCGCCGTCCCCGCCGGCAACCCGGCCGGGGTCACCGGGCTGGCCGACTTCGCGCGCGAGGACCTCACGATCGCCGTCTGCGCGCCGGAGGTGCCGTGCGGCGCGGCCGCGGAGGACGTCCTCGCCGCCGCGGGCGTGACGCCCCGGCCGGACACGCAGGAGGAGGACGTCCGCGCCGCGCTGACCAAGGTGGAGCTCGGCGAGGTCGACGCCGCGCTGGTCTACGCCACCGACGTCGTCGCCGCCGGGGACGCCGTCGAGGGCGTGTCCTTCCCGGAGGCGGAGGGCGCGGTCAACGACTACCCGCTGTGCACGCTGGCCGGCGCCCCCAACCCGGAGGCGGCGCGGGCCTTCGTCGACCTGGTCCTGTCCGGGGAGGGGCGGCGCGCGCTCGGGGACGCGGGCTTCCGGGCGCCGTGAGGCGCGCCCGCACGCCGGCGCCGCTGCTGGTCCCCGCCGCCCTCGCCGTCGCCTTCCTCGTCCTGCCCCTGGTCGGGCTGCTCGTCCGCGCGCCCTGGCCGCAGGTGCCGGCGCTGCTCGCCGAGCCCGGCGTCGGGCAGGCGCTGCGGCTGTCGCTGGTGTCCGCGACGCTGGCCACGCTGGTCTCCGTCGTCCTCGGTGTGCCGCTGGCCTGGGTGCTGGCCCGCTCCCGCGCCCGCGGGCGGGCGGTGCTGCGCGCCCTGGTGACCGTGCCCCTGGTGCTCCCGCCGGTGGTCGGCGGCGTCGCGCTGTTCCTCGTGCTGGGCCGCCAGGGGATCGTCGGGCGCTGGCTCGACGAGGCGTTCGGGATCACCATCCCGTTCACCACCGCCGCGGTGGTCCTCGCCGAGACGTTCGTGGCGATGCCGTTCCTCGTGGTCAGCGTCGAAGGCGCGCTGCGGGCCGCCGACGCCCGGTTCGAGGACGCCGCGGCCACCCTGGGCGCCGACCGCTGGACCACCTTCCGCCGGGTCACCCTGCCGCTGGTGGCGCCGGGCGTCGCCGCCGGCGCGGTGCTGTGCTGGGCGCGGGCGCTGGGCGAGTTCGGGGCGACGATCACCTTCGCCGGCAACTTCCCCGGGACGACGCAGACGATGCCGCTCGCGGTCTACCTCGCGCTGCAGCGCGACCCGGACGCGGCGATCGTGCTGTCGCTGGTGCTGCTGGCGGTCTCGGTGGCCACCCTGCTGCTCCTGCGCGACCGCTGGCTGGGGCGCACGGGGGTGGCCCCGTGACCCTGGAGGCGCGGGTCCGCGTCCGCCGCGGCCCGGTGACTGTCGACGTCGCCCTCGACGTGCCCGACGGCGAGGTGCTCGCCGTCCTGGGCCCCAACGGCGCGGGCAAGTCCACGCTGCTGCGGGTGCTGGCCGGCCTGCTGCCGCCCGACGGCGGGCGGGTCGCCGTCGACGGGACCGTGTGGGACGACGTCGACGCCGGCGTGCAGCTGCCCGCGCACCGGCGCCCGCTCGGGATGGTGTTCCAGGACCACCTGCTCTTCCCGCACCTGTCCGTGCTGGACAACGTGGCGTTCGGGCCGCGCACCCGCGGGGCGTCGAAGGCGCAGGCGCGCCGGGCCGCGGCCGCGTGGACCGAGCGCGTCGGCCTGGCCGGCCTCGGCGACCGGCGGCCCGCGCAGCTGTCCGGCGGGCAGGCGCAGCGGGCGGCCCTGGCCCGCGCGCTGGTCGGCGACCCGGCGCTGCTGCTGCTCGACGAGCCGCTGTCGGCGCTGGACGCCCGCACCCGGCTCGCCGTCCGCGCGGAGCTGCGCCGGCACCTGGCCGACTACGGCGGCAGCACCGTGCTGGTCACCCACGACCCGGTGGACGCCATGGCGCTGGCCGACCGGGTCGTGGTGGTCGAGGACGGCCGGGTGGTGCAGGCCGGGACGCCGTCCGACGTCAGCCGGCACCCCCGCACCGACTACGTCGCGCGGCTGGTCGGGCTGTCCCTGCTGCCGGGCACGGGGGAGGGGACGGCGGTGCGGCTCGACGGCGGCGGCGTGGTGGCGGTGGCCGAGGAGACCGCGGGACCGGTGTTCGTCGCCGTCCGCCCGGAGTCGGTGGCGCTGTACCCGGCCCGGCCCGAGGGCAGCCCGCGCAACGTCTGGCCGGCGCGGGTGGCCGGGGCGACGCCGCACGGCGCCACGGTGCGCTGCGAGCTCGACGGCGAGGTGCCGCTGGTCGCCGACGTCACCGCGACCGCCTTCGCCGAGCTCGGCCTGGCGCCCGGCTCGCCGGTGTGGGCGGTGGTCAAGGCCTCCGAGGTCGCCGTCTACGCCCGCTGAGACGGCAGGATTGGCCATTTCTGTCGGTCCGGGAGGGCTGCGCCCGGGACGACGGCAGCCGGGTCAGCGGCGGGGCAGCACGCGGCCGTCGGGGAGCGTGCGGCCGCCCAGCAGGGCGACCAGCGCGCCGGTGTCCGCGCGGACGACCGCGCCGTCCCCCCGGCTCCACGCCGTGTCGGTGGCCTCGAGGCGGACGCCGGTGAGGTCGATCCCGAAGACCGCGCCGTCCGCGGCGACGAGGGAGTCGAGGACGGCCCTCACCGCCTCGGCCGGCGCGACCGGCGGCCGGTCGAGCGCGACCGTGACGTCCAGCGAGTGGATGACGGCGTGGCTGAGGGCGCCGACGGCGCCGCCGCCCGGCGGCTGCCACCCGTGCAGCACCGGCGAGCGCAGGGCGTCCAGGAGCTCACCCGCCGGCAGGGTGGCGTCGCGGGCCGCCACGGTGTCCGACAGCACGCCGAAGTCGCCGCCCGCCGCCGCCATCTCGGCCCCGAACCGCTCGGCCGTCAGCCGCACCGGCATGGTCACGTGCGCCGCCACGTGCCGGACCCGCCACCCCGCGCACAGCGACGGGGCGTCCCAGGTCCCGGGTGTGCCGGAGTCCAGCAGGTCGGCGAGGCCGTCGTACGTCCGCGCCGTCCAGTCCTGGAGCTGCTGCCCGTCCCCGTTCGCGGTCATCCCGATCCCTCCGTCGTCCGGTCGTGGCGCCCGTCGGGGGGCGCCTCGGGGAGACCGTGCCCGACACCGGAACTCATCGCCCCGCCCCGTGGACGGACGGCACCCCGCGCGGGGGAGGCTGGGGCCATGACGACGGTCGCCGGGCTGGTCCTCGCCGCGGGCGGGGGACGGCGCTACGGCATGCCCAAGGCGCTGGTCGAGTACGACGGCAGCCTGCTGGTCGAGCGGGCGGTGCGGACGGCGCGCGCGGTGTGCGACCCGGTGCTCGTCGTCCTGGGCGCCCGCGCGGTCGACGTGTGGCGGACCGCCGACCTCACCGGCGCCACCGTGCTCGCCAACCGCGACTGGGAGAGCGGCATGGCCTCGAGCCTGCACACCGGCCTGGACGGGCTGCGGGGCTGGCCGGGACGGGTCGACGCCGCCCTGGTCACGCTGGTCGACATGCCCGGGATGACCCCGGAGGCGCTGGCGCAGCTGGCCGCGCACGCCGCCCCGGACGCGCTGGCGGTCGCCACCTACGACGGCGTCCGCGGGCACCCGGTGCTGCTCGGGCGCGACCACTGGGCCGGGGTGGCGGAGACGGCGACCGGCGACGAGGGCGCCCGCCGCTACCTGGCCGCGCACCCGGTCACCGAGGTCGACTGCACGGGCCTGGCGGACCCGGTGGACCTCGACGTGCCGCCGGGCGGGGTAGCTTCGGCGCCGTGATCGCCAGGCACCTGATCGCCCGGGTCGTCGACGAGCCGCTGTCGGTCGCCGAGCACGAGCAGGCCGTGGCCGACGCGGGTGCGGGCGCCGTCGTCTCCTTCTCCGGCGTCGTCCGGGACACCGACGGCGGCCGGTCGGTGACCGAGCTGGAGTACGTCGGCCACCCCACCGCCGCGCAGGTGATCACCGAGCTGGCCGAGGAGTTCGCCGCCCGCCCGGGGATCCGCGCGGTCGCCGTCTCCCACCGGGTCGGCCTGCTGGGCATCGGCGACGTCGCGCTGGCCTGCGCGGTCAGCTCGGCCCACCGCGGGGAGGCCTTCACCGCCTGCGCCGAGCTCGTCGACGAGGTGAAGAAGCGGCTGCCCATCTGGAAGCGCCAGGTCTTCACCGACGGCGACGAGGAGTGGGTCGCCTGCCCCTGAGGCCGGTCCCGGCTCGGTACCGGTGCGGCCGGGCTGCTTGACCGGCCGCGGCACGCGTGGCACAACGATGCCCACTCCAAGGGTGGGGTGGGACTCCCCCCGGTGTGCCCGCGCACAGCGGCCGGACGACAGCGAGGTGCCCGTGCCCCCGCCGGAGCGCGACCCCGTCCTCGAGGCGATGCCCCTGGGCTACATCGCCGTCGACGCCGACTGGCGGGTCACCTACGTCAACGTCCACGGCGAGGCCGTGGTCGGCCGGACGTGGGAGCAGCTCGTCGGCACCTGCTTCTGGGCGTCCTTCCCCGCCAGCCGGGACGACGAGTTCGGCCGGGTCTACCGCGAGGTCATGGCCACCGGCACCCCGCAGAGCGTCGAGGCCTACTACGCCGAGCCGCTCCACTGCTGGTTCGAGGTGCGCGCCGTCCCGCTGCCGACCGGCCTGGCCATGTACTTCTCCGAGGTCACCGCCCGCCGGAGCGCGCAGGACCGGCTCGCCCTGCTGGCCCGGGTCGGCTCCGAGCTCACCGGCACGCTCGAGCTCGCCGAGGCGGTCCGCCGGATCCCGCGGCTGGTGGTGCCCGAGCTGGGCGAGGCGTGCCTGCTCACCGTCCTCGACGACGACGGTCGCCCGCGCGACCTGAGCTCCTGGCACGGTGACCCCGCTCGCCGCGAGCTGCTGGCCCGCTACGCCGCCGTCCGGCTGCCCGGGATGCCGGCCGCCGCGCCGGTGGTCCGCGCGCTGGCGGGGGAGACGGTGGCCGCCGACGGTGCCGCGGTGCTCGCCGCGATCGAGGACGAGGAGGCCGCCCGGCTCTACCGCGAGCTGGGCGCGCCCGCGGTGCTCGCCGTCCCCCTGCCCGGCCGGGAGCGGGTGATCGGCGCGCTGACCTTCCTCGCCGACGAGAGCCGCAGCGCCGCCCGGGTGGACCCGCTCACCGCCCGCGAGGTCGCCGGCCGGGTGGGCCTGGCGCTGGACAACGTCCGGCTGTTCGCCCGCCAGCACCAGCTCGCCGAGGCGCTGCAGCGCAGCCTGCTCACCGACCCGCGCGGCTCCGGGCTCGGGGCGGTCGAGGTGCGGTACACCCCGGCGGCGGAGGCGGCGCGGGTCGGCGGCGACTGGTACGACGCCTTCCCCCAGCCCGGCGGGGCGACGACGCTGGTCATCGGCGACGTCGTCGGGCACGACACCGCGGCCGCCGCGGCGATGGGCCAGCTGCGCTCGCTGCTGCGCGGCATCGCCGCCTACAGCGACGCCGGCCCGGCCGAGGTGCTGCGCGGGCTGGACGAGGCGATGGCGACCCTCGGCGTGGACACCTACGCCACCGCCGCCGTCGCCCGCTTCGAGCGGCTGCCGGGGGAGGGCGTGGCGACGCGGATGTGCTGGTCCAGCGCGGGCCACCTCCCGCCGCTGGTCCTCGACCCGGCGGGCCGGCCGGTCGAGTTGCCCGAGCCCCCCGGCGACCTGCTGCTCGGCGTCGACCCGGCCAGTGCCCGCGCCGAGAGCGCCGTGGTCCTGGCGCCCGGCTCCACGGTGCTGCTGTTCACCGACGGGCTCGTCGAGCGCCGCGGCCTCGACCTCGACACCGGGCTGGCCCGGCTGACCGGCGCCGTTGCCGAGCTGGCCCGGCGGCCGCTCGACGAGCTGTGCGACGAGGTGATCGAGCGGCTGGTGCAGGGCCGGCCCGAGGACGACGTCGCCCTCGTTGCCCTCCGCCTGGCGGGCTAGCGGACCGGCGCCTGCCCGTCCTCGTCGGTCGGGCCGGCGTGCCCGTGGCCGTGCCCGTGCGCGGCCTCCTCGGCGCGCTCCTCCTCCAGCTCGGCCTCGGCCTCCAGCCGGTGGGCCTCGCCGGCCACCTGCGCGGCGGCGTCGCCGTGCGACTCGCCGTAGACCTCCTCCGCCCGCCCGAGCAGCTCCTCGGCCTTCGCCTTCGCCTTCTCGATGAAGCTCATCGCGCTCCCGTCCTCTCGGCGTTCCGGTGTGCGGAGTCCCGGTGTGCAGCATCCCGGATCTCGCCCACGAGCTCCTCCAGGATGTCCTCGAGCGCGACGACGCCGACCACGCGGCCGCCCTCGGTGACCGCGGCGAACTGGGCGCGGCCGGCCTGCATGACGCCCAGCGTGCGGCGCAGGTCGTCCTCGGCGGCCACCTGCGGCAGCGGCCGGGTGATGTCCCGGACCCGCGGCTCCGGCGCGCCGTCGGCGACCAGCACGTCCTTGACGTGCACGTAGCCGAGCAGCCGCTCGCCGTCGGCCACCGGGAAGCGGGAGAAGCCGGTGGTGGCCGCGGCGCGCTCGACGGCGGCGATGTCATCGCCCGGCGCGACGACGGTCAGCGCGGCCCGCGGGATGAGCACCGATCGGGTGTCGCGCTCCTCCAGCTGCAGCGCGCCGGTGAGCAGCTCGTGGCCGCGCTCGTCGAGCAGCCCGCCGGCGCGGGACTCGTCGATGAGGCCGGCCACCTCGTCGCGGGTGAAGGCGCTGGTCACCTCGTCCTTGGGCTGCACGCGCAGCAGCCGCAGCACCCCGTTGGCCAGCGCGTTGAGCGTGACGATCACCGGCTTGAGCACCGTGACCACGCCGGACAGCAGCGGGGCGAGGACCAGCGCGGCCCGGTCGGGGCCGGCCAGCGCCAGGTTCTTCGGCACCATCTCGCCGATCACCACGTGCAGCGCGACGACGACGGTCAGCGCGATGACGAACGAGATCGGGTGCACCAGCGCCTCGGGCACCGACAGCGCCTCGAACACCGGCTCGAGCAGGTGCGCCACCGCGGGCTCGCCGATGGCGCCCAGCCCCAGCGAGCAGACGGTGATGCCCAGCTGCGCGCCGGCCATCATCAGCGACACCCGCTCCATCGCGGCCAGCGTGGTGCGGGCGCGACGGGAGCCCGCCTCGGCCAGGGGCTCGATCGAGGAGCGGCGCGCGGAGATGAGCGCGAACTCCGCGCCGACGAAGAACGCGTTGGCGAGCAGCAGCACGACGGCGACCAGCACGCCGACCCAGTCACCCACGGTCGTCCTCCTCGACATCGCCGGTGGTCGCCGGCAGGCCGCCGACGACGGCCCGCTCGACGCGGGTGCCGTCGACCCGCTCGACCTGCACCCACACGCCGGCCGGCAGCCCCTCGGCCTCGGCCGCGAGCTCCGGCGGCAGGGTGGGCCGCGCCTCGATCCGGTCGCCGACCTCGGGGATCCGGCCGAGCACGTGCAGCACCAGGCCGCCGAGGGTCTCCCAGTGCCGGTCGGCGGGCACGGCCAGCCCGGTGGCGGCGGCGACCTCGTCGGGCCGCAGCAGCCCGGACACCGACCAGGTGCCGTCGCCGCGGTCGACGACGTCGTCTCCGGTCTCCTGGTCGTGCTCGTCGGTCAGGTCGCCGACGATCTCCTCCACGAGGTCCTCGATGGTCACCACGCCGTCGGTGCCGCCGTACTCGTCGACGACGACGGCCATCTGCAGCCCGCCTCGGCGCAGGTCGCCGAGCAGGTCGTCCAGCCGCCGGGAGGTGGGGACGAACAGCGGCGGCAGCATGACCGCCGAGACCGGGGTGCCGGCCCGCCGGTCGCGGGCGACGGCGAGGGCGTGTTTCACGTGGACCATCCCGACGACGTCGTCGACGCCGCCGTCGTCGACCACCGGGAACCGGGAGTGCCCCGAGTCGCGCGCGGCGGTGAGCACCTCGGCCACGGGGGCGTCGGCGGGGACTGTGGTCATGCGGGTGCGCGGGGTGGCCGCGTCGCTGGCGCGCAGCTCACCGAAGGCCAGCCCGCGCTCGAGCATCACCGCGGTCTCGGCGGGCAGGGTGCCCTGCCGGCCCGAGCGGCGGACCAGCGAGGTCAGCTCCTCCGGCGAGCGGGCCGAGGCCAGCTCCTCCTGCGGCTCGACGCCGAACAGCCGGCGCAGCATCGCGTTGGCCCAGCCGTTGAGGAACCGGATGACCAGCGACGTGGCCTTCGTGAAGCCGCGCTGGAAGCCGGCGACGGCCCGGGCGGTGCGCAGCGGCTCGCTGATCGCCACGTTCTTGGGCACCAGCTCGCCGAACACCATGGTCAGCACGGTGGCCAGGACCAGGGCGAGGGTGATCGACACCGACCGGGCCGCGGCGCCGGACAGGCCGGCCGACTCCAGCGGCCCGCGCAGCAGCGCGGCGATGGAGGGCTCGGCGACGAAGCCGATGGCCAGGTTGGTGACCGTGATGCCGAGCTGGGCGCCGGACAGCTGGGTCGACAGCGTCCGCAGCGCGGTGAGGACGCCCGCGGACCCGCGGACGCCGGCCTCGGTCTCGCGCTCGACGGTGGCCCGGTCGACGGTCACCAGCGCGAACTCGAAGGCCACGAAGGCGGCGCAGGCGAGCACCAGCAGGACGCCGACCAGGACCAGCAGCCACTCGATCACGGGGTGACCTCGATGGCGGGGGAGAGCAGGTGAGGGCTCGTATGGTGAGGCTTGCTCACGAGGGGGCGGTCATCCTCCGGCGAAGGGGGGCAGCACGTCCACGACCGCCCCGGGCGACAGCTCCAACGCGCGGTCGCGGGTCTGCGTTCCGTCGACCAGGAACGAGCAGGCGGTGAGCACCCGTTCGAGGCGCTCGCCGTGGGCGTCCACGATCCGGCCGACCAGCTCCTGCAGCGTGCCGGCCTCGCAGGTCTCGGTGTCCACGCCGGCCGCGGCGCGGGCGCCGGCGAAGTAGCGCACGGTCACCGGCACCGGATCAGCCCCCGATGGCCGACATCGGCCGGGACGGCTGCAGGAAGCTCGGGTCGTCGATGCCGTGGCCGGGGAGCTTGGCCAGGGTGGCGATCCGCCAGCGGTCCGCGAGCTCGGCGTCGGTGGCGCCCTCGCGCATCGCCGTCCGCAGGTCGGACTCCTCGCGGGCGAACAGGCAGTTGCGGACCTGGCCGTCGGCGGTGAGCCGGGTGCGGTCGCAGGTGCCGCAGAACGAGCGGGTGACCGAGGCGATCACGCCGACCGTGGCCGGGCCGCCGTCGACCAGCCACCGCTCGGCGGGCGCGGAGCCGCGCTCCTCGGTGTCGGGCGTGAGGTCGTGCGCGGCCGAGAGCCGCTCCAGGATGTCCTCCGCGGTGACCATCTCGCCGCGGGTCCAGGCGTGGTGCGCGTCGAGCGGCATCTGCTCGATGAACCGGAGCTGGTAGCCGCGCTCCAGGCAGAAGTCGAGCAGCGGGACGGCGTCGGCCTCGTTGATGCCGCGCAGCAGGACGGCGTTGACCTTCACCGGCGTGAGCCCCGCGTCCTGCGCGGCCTGCAGGCCGGCCAGGACGTCGTCGAGCCGGTCGCGGTGGGTCAGGGCCTTGAAGCGGTCGCGGTCGAGGGTGTCGAGGCTGACGTTGATCCGGTCCAGCCCCGCCGCTGCGAGCGCGGGGGCGACGCGGGCCAGCCCGATGGCGTTGGTGGTGAGGCTGACCTCCGGCCGCGGGCGCAGCGCCGTCGTCGCCTCGACGATGCCGACCAGGCCGGGACGCAGCAGCGGCTCGCCGCCGGTGAAGCGGACCTCGCGGATGCCGAGCTGCTCGACGCCGATGCGGACCAGCCGGGCGACCTCGTCGTCGGTGAGCTGCTCGACCTTGGGCAGCCACTGCAGCCCCTCGGGCGGCATGCAGTAGGAGCAGCGCAGGTTGCAGCGGTCGGTGAGCGAGACCCGCAGGTCGGTGGCGACCCGGCCGTGCCGGTCGACCAGCCCGCCACTCCCCGGGACGGCACTGCCCGGGACGCCGTCGGCCGGACGGGTCCAGGGGTCGGGGAGCGGGGTGGCACTCACGTCGCGAATGTAATCCGGAACGCCGATCACGTCCCCCGTCCCGCGACAGGGGGCGGCTGGGCCGCCGCATCCGCGGAGCCGATCACAGGACCCGGGCCGCTGGTGCGGATGCCGAGGTTGCAGCCGGGTTGCCGGCGGACGAGCAGGCGGAAACCGGGACGACGACGTCGGTGCCCGTTGTTACGGTCGGGACGCCACCCGAGAGTCCGGCGGGCAGTCCCGCACTCGCCTGTGGCCAGGAAGCGCGAGAAGAGCCGGTGTCACCCCGCACGCTGTTCGGCCCCTACGGCCGCCTGTTCGCCGTCCCCGGAGCCGTCTGGTTCTCCCTCGCCGGGTGGGTCGCCCGGCTCCCGCTGCCGATGCTCGGCCTGGGCGCGGTGCTGCTGGTCGAGGGCGAGTCCGGCAGCTACGGCCTGGCCGGCGCCGTCTCCGGCACCCTCGCCCTCGCGGCCTCGGTCGGCGGGCCGCAGTGGGCCCGCGCCATGGACCGCCGCGGCCAGGGGCGGGTCCTGCAGGCGGCGATGGCGGCCTACCTCGTCACCGGGCTGGCGTTCGTCGGCGTCGTCGTGGCCGACGGCCCGCGCTGGGCGTGGTTCGCCCTCGCCGGCCTGACCGGGGCGAGCCTGCCCAACATCGGCGCGCTGGTGCGCGCCCGGTGGGCGGCCGCGCTGGAGGACGCCGAGCGCCGGCAGACCGCGTTCGCCTTCGAGTCCGTCGTCGACGAGGTCGTCTTCGTCGTCGGCCCGCCGCTGGTGACCGTGCTCGGCACGATGGTCGCCCCCGCCGCCGGCTTCACCACCGGCATCGTGCTGGGCACCGTCGGCGGGCTGTGGCTGGCGCGGCAGCGGGCCACCGAGCCCGTGGCGGTGCCCACCTCCGCCGGCGGCGGGCACCGCCGGCCGGCCGCGCTGAACGCGGCGGTGCTGCTGGTCTGCGCCACCTACCTGGGCGTGGGCACCGTGTTCGGCGCGATGGACGTCGTCGTCGTGGGCTTCGCCGAGGAGCAGGGCGCGCCCGCGCTGGCCGGGCTGGCGCTCGCGCTCTACGCCGGCGGCAGCCTGGTCGCCGGGCTCGCCTACGGCGTGGCCCGGCTGCGCGGCACGCTGGCCACCCGGTTCCTCGCGACGGCGGTCTTCTTCGGCCTGGCCGCGCAGGGGCTGTGGGCGGTGACCTCGCTGCCGCTGCTGGTCGGCGCCGGGTTCCTCGCCGGGCTCGCCGTCGCGCCGGTGCTGGTGTCCGGGACGTCGCTGGCCGAGTCGCGGGTGCCGCGGGCCGCGCTCACCGAGGCGCTGTCCTGGACCAACACCGGCCTGACGCTGGGCGTCACCGCCGGGTCGGCGCTGGCCGGCGCGGCGGTGGACGCGTGGGGCGCCCGGGCGGCGTTCGCCGTCCCCGCGCTGGCTGCCGCCGGTGCCGCCGGGCTCGCGCTGCTCGGCGCGCCGCTGCTGCGCCGCCCGGCGGCGGCGGGGACGACGGAGGGGCGGGCGTCACGGGTTGGGGACGCGGTCGGCGGGTAGGCGCGCTCCACGGGGGCCTGGTGCGCCGTGGAGTGGCGCGCCGCCCACCGTCCGCGACCGAGAGGGAGAGCCCGTGGCCACCGTGCCCACCATCCGCCTGAACAACGGCGTCGAGATCCCGCAGCTGGGCTTCGGCGTGTTCCAGATCCCGCCGGACCAGACCGCCGAGGCGACCCGCACCGCGCTCGAGGTCGGCTACCGGCACATCGACACCGCCGAGATGTACGGCAACGAGAAGGAGGTCGGCCAGGCGGTCCGCGAGTCCGGCATCGACCGGTCGGAGGTCTTCGTCACCAGCAAGCTGAACAACGGCTACCACCGCCGCGACGACGCGCTGAAGGCCTTCGACCAGACGATGGCCGACCTCGGCCTCGACTACCTCGACCTGTTCCTGATCCACTGGCCGCTGCCCACGATCGACGTCGACTACGTCGAGACGTGGAAGGCCATGGAGGAGATCTACGCCGGCGGCTGGTGCCGCGCGATCGGCGTCTCCAACTTCAACCCGCACCACCTGCGCCGGCTGTTCTCCGAGACCGAGGTGCGCCCGGCGGTCAACCAGATCGAGGTGCACCCCTACCTCGCCAACGACGAGGTCCGCGCCTTCGACGCCGAGCACGAGATCGTCACCGAGGCCTGGTCGCCGATCGCCCAGGGCAAGGTCCTCGACGACCCGGCGATCGTCGCGATCGCGGAGGAGCTGGACCGCACGCCGGCCCAGGTCGTGCTGCGGTGGCACGTGCAGCGCGGCGACGTCGTCTTCCCGAAGTCGGTGACCCGCGCGCGGGTCGAGGAGAACTTCGCGCTGTTCGACTTCGAGCTCGACGAGGGCCAGATGGCCACCATCACCGGCCTCGACCGCGGCGAGCGCACCGGCCCGGACCCGGACAGGTTCGACTACATCCCGGGCTGACCGCCCCCGCCCGACCGCGATCATGGCGCCGTGACCACCGGAGACCCCTCCGGCCCGGTCACGGCGCCGTGATCGTCTCGGGGCTCAGTCCATCGTGACGAAGTCGATGAGCTCCTCGACACGGCCGATGAGCGCGGGCTCCAGGTCGGTCCAGGTCCGCACGCGGGCCAGGATGCGCTGCGCCCACACGTAGCCGGTGTCGTCCTCCCAGCCCAGGCGGCGGCAGACGCCGGTCTTCCAGTCCTCACCCCTCGGCACCTCCGGCCAGGCGCGGATGCCGACGACGGAGGGCTTGACCGCCTGCCAGATGTCGATGAACGGGTGGCCGACGACGAGCGCGTGCTGGCCGGTGACCTGCTCGGCGATCCGCGACTCCTTCGACCCGCGCACCAGGTGGTCGACCAGCACGCCGAGCCGCCGGCCCTGCCCGGGGCGGAACTCGCGGACGATGCCGGGCAGGTCGTCGACGCCGTGCAGCGGCTCCACGACGACGCCCTCGATGCGCAGGTCGTGGCCCCACACCTTCTCGACCAGCTCGGCGTCGTGCTTGCCCTCGACGTAGATCCGGCCCTCACGGGCGACACGGGCGCGCGCACCGGCCACGTAGGTCGAGCCCGAGGCGCTGCGGGTCGGCGTCACCGGGCCCTTCGGCGTCGGGCGCACGAGCACCACCGGGCGGCCGTCGACCCAGAAGCCCGGGCCGAGGGGGTAGGCGCGCACCTTCCCGAACCGGTCCTCGAGGTGGACGACGTCCTTCTCGCAGCGTACGACCGCGCCGACGAACCCCGAGCTGGGGTCCTCGACGACGAGGTCACGCTCGGCGGCCACCTGCGGCGGCGGCTTCTTGACCGTGCGGGGGTGCACCAGGTTGTCGTAGGGGGAACGCGGCGGCACGGCTCCCAGGAGAGCCGATGACCGCGCGCGAGCCCGGCAGACGCGCCGAGCGGGCCGCGGGGAAGCGGCCGCGACACGCCCGGGGAACCGGCCGATCGCGGACCGTGACGGGACGTCGCGATGGGTCGACGACGGCGGGGGATGGAGGAATGCCGCGGTGACCTGCGGAAACGCGCTCCCGGCCGCCGGATCCCGCACGACCGGCGCGGCACACGCTCAGCGACCGAAGCGTCCCAGTCGATCTCCGTCGTTTCGCTGCGCCGAGCCCGGTCACCCATCTGACCGACCGTCACACCACAGCTCAGATGGGAGCGAGAGCGACGATGATCGGCACCGACACCATCAGCCGCGTGATCGGACAGGACGTCTACGACGAGACCGGCGAGAAGATCGGCTCGGCCTCCGAGGTCTACCTCGACGACGAGACCGGTCAGCCGGAGTGGGCCACGGTGCGCACCGGGCTGTTCGGTACCAAGGAGTCCTTCGTCCCGCTGCGGGACGCCGACCTGACCAACGAGGGCCTGCGCGTACGCGTGAGCAAGGCCCAGGTCAAGGACGCCCCGAAGATCGACACCGACGGGCACCTGTCCCCGCAGGAGGAGCAGGAGCTGTACCGGTACTACGGCCTCGGCTTCGGCTCGGGCACGCAGACCACCACGCAGACCACCACGGACGTCGGCACCGCCGGCACCTACTCGCTGGACCAGACCCGGTCCCAGCAGGACCTGACGACGGCCGGCACCGGCACCGCCGGGATGGCGACCGACCGTGACCGCGACGGCGTCCGCGACGACCTCGAGGCCCGGGGCACCGTGGGTCACGACGTGTCCGGCCCGACGACCGACAACGCCATGACCCGCTCCGAGGAGCACCTCAACGTGGGCACCCAGCGCGTCGAGGCCGGCCGGGCGCGGCTGCGGAAGTACGTCGTCACGGAGAACGTGAGCCAGACCGTCCCCGTCTCCCACGAGGAGGTCCGGGTCGAGCGCGAGCCCATCACCGACGCCAACATCGGCAACGCGATGGACGGGCCGGCCATCTCCGAGGAAGAGCACGAGGTCGTCCTGCACGCCGAGCGCCCCGTGGTGTCCAAGGAGGCCACGCCGGTCGAGCGCGTCCGCCTCGACACCCAGACGGTGACCGAGCAGGAGACGGTCTCCGACCAGGTGCGCCGCGAGGAGATCGAGGTCGAGGGCGGCACGGCGGGCGTCGCCGGCACCACGACCGGGACGACCACCGGCACCACCGGGGACGACCGCAGCCTCGTGCAGAAGGCCAAGGACGCCCTGGACCGCGACAACGACGGCAAGATCGGTCGCTGAACCGGTAGCAGCACCACGGCCCGGTCCTGACCGGGCGCACCAGACGGCGGTGGCCGGCCGGAGACGATGACTCCCGGTCGGCCACCGTGGCGTCTGCAACGGTTGCGGGCACCGGGACCATGGCGTGTCGCGCGCCTGCGCAGGTGGGATGCTCGGCAGCGTGACCGAGACCACGACCGAGCTCCCCGGGACCGACGGCCTGCCCGGCGGACCCGACGAGCTGGCCGCGGCGCTCCGCTCCACCGGCTACCTCCCCGACGAGGGCCTGGCCACCGCCGCCTACCTGGCGCTGGTCATGCGCCGCCCGCTGTTCCTCGAGGGCGAGGCCGGCGTCGGCAAGACCGCCCTGGCCCGGGCGCTGGCCGAGGTCACCGGCCGCCCGCTGTACCGCCTGCAGTGCTACGAGGGCCTGGAGGCCAGCCAGGCGCTCTACGACTGGGACTTCGGCCGCCAGCTGCTGCACCTGCGCGCCGCCGAGGCCGCCCACGCCACCGGCGACACCGAGGCCCTCGAGGCCTCGCTGTACGACCGCCGGTTCCTGCTCGCCCGGCCGCTGCTGCAGGCGCTGGAGGACTCCCCGAGCGTGCTGCTGGTCGACGAGGTCGACCGCGCCGACGACGAGTTCGAGGCCTTCCTGCTCGAGGTGCTGTCGGACTTCACCATCTCCATCCCCGAGCTCGGCACCGTGCGCGCCGAGGTGCCGCCGCTGGTGGTGCTCACCTCCAACCGCACCCGCGAGGTGCACGACGCGCTCAAGCGCCGCTGCCTCTACCACTGGCTGCAGCACCCCGACTTCGACCGCGAGGTCGCCATCCTGCGCGCCCGGCTGCCCGAGGTCACCGAGCAGCTGGCCCGCGAGGTGGCCCGGGCGACGGCGCAGCTGCGGACGCTGGACCTGCTCAAGCCGCCGGGCGTCGCCGAGGCGATGGACTGGGCCACCGCGCTGCACGCGCTCGGCGCCCGCGACCTCGACCCCGACCTCGCCGCCCGCACGCTCGGCGCGGTGCTCAAGTACCGCGAGGACACCGACCGGGTGCACGCGCTGGCCCGCGGAGCGCTGTTCGGCGGTGGCTGAGCGGGACGTCGTCGCCACCGTCCTGGGGTTCGCCCGGACGCTGCGCGCCGCCGGGGTGGCCGCCTCCCCGGACCGGGTCGAGGCGATGCTGTCGGCGGTGGCGGTGCTCGACGTCCTCGACGCCACCGCCGTCTACTGGGCCGGGCGGGTGACGCTGTGCTCGGGCCCCGACGACCTCGACCGCTACGACGCCGCCTTCGCCGCGTACTTCGGCGGCGAGGCGCCCCGGCGGGGGACGGCCGCGGGTCCCACCGCGCCCCCGCGGGTCGCCGTCACCGCGCCGCTGGACCAGAGCGGCGGGTCCGGCGAGGAGGGCGAGGAGCCCTCGGACCTCGCCGTCGCCGCCTCGGCCGAGGAGGTGCTGCGGCACCGCGACGTCGCCGACCTGACGCCGGCCGAGCGCGAGCACCTGCGACGGCTGTTCGCGCTGGTCCGCCCGGCGGCGCCGATGCGCCCGGCCCGCCGCCGCCGGCCGGCGCCGCACGGCGCGGTGCACCCGGCGCGCACGGTGCGGCGGGCGCTGCGCGACGGCGGCGAGGTGACCCGGCTGCTGCACCGGCGGGCCCGGCCGCGGCCGCGGCGGGTGGTGCTGCTGGTCGACGTCTCCGGCTCGATGAGCCCCTACGCCGACGCGCTGCTGCGCTTCGCGCACGCCGCGGTGCGCGCCCGGCCGGCCTCGACCGAGGTGTTCACCATCGGCACCCGGCTGACCCGGGTGACCCGCGAGATGCGGCTGCGCGACCCCGACCGGGCGCTGGCGGCCACCGGCGGCGCGATCCCCGACTGGTCGGGCGGCACACGGCTGGGCGAGGTGCTCAAGGCGTTCCTGGACCGGTGGGGGCAGCGCGGGACCGCCCGCGGCGCCGTCGTCGTGGTGTGCAGCGACGGGTGGGAGCGGGGCAGCCCCGACCTGCTGCGCGAGCAGATGGCGCGGCTGCGCCGGCTCGCGCACGCCGTCGTCTGGGTGAACCCGCACAAGGGCCGGGCCGGCTACGAGCCGCTGACCGGTGGGATGCAGGCGGCGCTGCCGTCGGTCGACGCGTTCGTGTCCGGGCACAGCCTGGCCGCGTTCGAAGAACTCTCAGGGGTGATCTCGCGTGCGTGAGGTGCTGGACGACCTGGTCGGCTGGTGGCAGGCCGGCGAGACCGTCGGCATGGGGACGGTGGTGGCCACCTGGCGGTCCGCGCCGCGGCCGGCCGGGGCGGCGATGCTGGTCGGTCCCGACGGGACGGCGGTCGGCAGCGTGTCCGGCGGCTGCGTCGAGGGCGCGGTGTACGAGGAGGCGCGGGACGTCGTCGAGTCCGGCGTCCCGACGCTGGAGCGCTACGGCGTCAGCGACGACGACGCGTTCGCCGTCGGGCTGACCTGCGGCGGGATCCTCGACGTGTTCGTCGAGCCGGTCTCGCGCGAGTCCTTCCCCGAGCTCGGTGAGATCGCCGAGTCGGTGGGCCGGCACGAGCCGGTCGCCGTCGTCACCTGCGTGCGCGGACCCGAGGACCGGATCGGGCGGCGGCTGGTGCTCTGGCCCGACCGCAGCTCCGGCACGCTCGGCCTGCAGCGCCTCGACGACGCCGTCGCCGACGACGCCCGCGGCATGCTCGCCGCCGGCCGCACCGGCACGCTGACCTACGGCCACGACGGCGAGCGGCGCGGCGACGAGCTGACGCTGTTCGTCTCCTCGTTCGCCCCGCCGGCGCGGATGGTCGTGTTCGGCGCCATCGACTTCGCCGCCGCCGTCGCCCGGGTCGGGGCGTTCCTCGGCTACCGGGTGACCGTCTGCGACGCCCGGCCGGTGTTCGCCACCGCCCGCCGCTTCCCCGACGCGCACGAGGTCGTCGTCGAGTGGCCGCACCGCTACCTGCAGGCCGAGGTCGACGCCGGGCGGATCGACGAGCGCACCGTGCTGTGCGTGCTCACCCACGACCCGAAGTTCGACGTCCCGCTGCTGGAGGTCGCGCTGCGGCTGCCGGTGGCCTACGTCGGCGCGATGGGCTCGCGGCGCACCCACGACGAGCGACTCGAGCGGCTGCGCGAGGCGGGGCTGTCCGAGGCCGAGCTGGCCCGGCTGTCCTCGCCGATCGGCCTGGACCTGGGCGCCCGCACGCCCGAGGAGACGGCCGTCTCGATCGCCGCGGAGATCATCGCCGGGCGCTGGGGCGGCACGGGGGAGCGGCTGACCGGCACGGTGGGGCCCATCCACCACACCGCGGAACGCTGAGCGGGACCTCCCGCCCATAGCGGATCAGGCATACCGTCGCCGGTGTGCCGCCGCCGCGCCGCAGCCGCTTCCCCGGCCTGGAGGACCGGGGGGAGCGCCGGCGCGGGCTGATCGAGGAGCTGGTCCGGCTGCGCCGGGAGAGCGAGCTGAGCCAGACGCAGGTCGCGGCGCGCATGGGGACGTCGCAGTCCGCCGTCGCCCGCCTGGAGAGCGGGGAGCCGGACGCGCGGCTGTCGACGCTGGAGCGCTACGCGGCCGCCCTGGGCCGCACCGTCGACTGGCAGGTCCGCACGTCCGAGGAGTCCCGATGACCCGTCCCTCCGGCACCTGGCCGCCCCTCCCGCCCGAGCCCCCGTTCCCGCTGCCGCCCCCGGACCACCCGCGCAGCCCCTGGCAGCCGCCGCCCCGGCCGCCCGCCGTCCCCGGGCAGGGCGCGACGACGATGTCCGTCGTCGTCGGGTCGCCCGACTGGCTGGCCGAGCGGCTCGTCGAGCACCGGATGGTGACGCTGTCCGGCGAGCTGGACGCCGACGCGGTCAACCGGGCGGTCGCCGAGCTGGCGCTGCTCGACGCCGACGGCGACGGCCCGGTGCAGCTGCGGCTGTCGGGGGTGAGCGCCGACCTGGACGCCGCCCTGGTCCTCGTCGACGCGATCGACCTCATGGGCGCGCCGGTGCACGTCACCTGCCTCGGCACGATCGCCGGCGCCGCGGTCGCCGTCCTCGCGGTGGCCGACCGGCGCACCGCCGGGACGCACACCCTGTTCCAGCTGACCGAGCCGCGGGCGCCGGGCAGCGGCCTCGGCCGGGACGTCGAGGTGCTCGCCGCCGAGCACACCCGCCGGCTGCGCCGGCTGCAGGAGCGGCTGGCCGGGGCCACCGGTCGCGACGTCGAACAGGTCGCCGCCGACATGCGCGCCGGGCGGCTGCTGTCCACCGAGGAGGCCCGGGAGTACGGGCTGGTCGACCGCTGAACGCCGACCGTCCGTACGCCTACGACGTCGAGGTGGTGGGGCTGCTCGTCTCGCCGGTGCACCGGTACGACGGGCGGCCCGGCGGCGTCGTCCCGCCGCAGGACGGCGACCGGCTCGAGCGGGTGGAGGTGCGCGCCGGCCACGGCATCGTCGGCGACCGCTACGCCGGCCGGCCCGCGCACCGCGACGCCGCCGTCACCGTGCTCGCCGCCGAGTCGGTCGAGGCGCTGGCCGCCGAGTTGGGCACCGGCCCGCTGGACCCGCTGCTCGCCCGGCGCAACGTCGTCCTGCGCGGCGCCGAGGTGGAGGCCCTGCGCGGCGAGGTGTTCGCCCTCGACTGCGGGGAGGGCGCCGTCGTCCTGCGCGGCGGGCGGCCGGCCAACCCGTGCGCCTGGCTGGACACCGTGCTCGCGCCCGGCGCGCACCGCGGCATGCGCGGCCGCGGCGGGGTCCGCTGCGCCCCGCTGACCGACGGCGTCCTGCGGCTCGGCCCCGCCGTCCTCACCAGCGTGGTCCCGCTCGACCCGGCCCGCGCCGGCCAGGCCCACCGCGTGCTGCCCCGGTCCCGCGGCTGAGCACCGGGACCCCCCGTCCGGGGGTGGCCCGGGTCACACCGCCGCTCCGACCATGGCCGGACCGAGGACGGGCCGCCGAGGGCCGGCGGCCGCGGGCTGGAGGGGCGATGCGGACCAGGGCAGCGGTACTGCGGGACGTCGGGAAGCCGTTCGAGATCACCGGCCTCGAACTCGACGTGCCGAAGGCGGGGGAGGTGCTCATCCGCTTCGTCGCGGCCGGGCTGTGCCACTCCGACGAGCACCTGTGGCACGGCGACGTCGTGCCGCGGTTCCCGGTCGTCGGCGGCCACGAGGGCGCCGGCGTCACCGAGGAGGTCGGCCCCGGTGTCACCCGGCTGCAGCCCGGCGACCACGTCATCTGCTCGTTCCTGCCGGTCTGCGGCCACTGCCGCTGGTGCTCGACGGGGAGGTCCAACCCCTGCGACCAGGGCGCGACCATCCTCGACGGGCAGCTGCCCGACGGCACCCACCGCTTCCACGACGACAACGGGAACGACCTCGGCGGCACGTGCATGCTCGGCACGTTCTCCGAGCGCGCCGTCATCAGCGAGAACTCCGCGGTGGAGGTCGACCCGGACCTGCCGCTGGACGAGGTCGTGCTCATCGGCTGCGGCGTCCCGACCGGCTGGGGCTCGGCGGTGCACGCGGCGGCCACCGAGGCCGGCGACACGATCGTCGTCTACGGGATCGGCGGCCTCGGCATCGACAGCGTGCAGGGCGCACGAGCTGGTCCAGGAGCTCACCTGCGGCGTCGGGGCGGACAAGGCGATCATCACCGTCGGCGTCGTCGACGCGGAGGTGGTCGCGGACGCGGTGAACGTGATCCGCAAGGGCGGCACGGCGGTCATCACCGGGCCGGCCGACCCGACGACGACCACCGTCGAGCTCGACAGCTCGCTGCTCATCCTGTTCGAGAAGCCGGTGAAGGGCAGCCTGTCCGGCTCGGGCGACCCGTTCCACGACGTCCCGGAGATGGTCGAGCTCCACCGGTCCGGGGACCTCGAGCTCGACGAGCTGGTCGCCCAGACCTACACGCTCGAGGAGGTCGACGAGGGCCACCAGGACCTCGTCGACGGCAAGAGCACCCGCGGCGTGATCCTCTTCGACACCCCGCCGCTGGAGGAGACGCCGGCCTGAGTGGCCCCGGTCACCACCGTCCGCAGCGGGGTCTGCACACTCGGGGCCATGAGCGCCCCGGGTGTGCAGACCCCGTCGACCAGGGAGGGGACCGCGTGACGCCGACCGTGCCGCACCCGGTCATCGGGCTGCGCCGGGAGCGCGAGGTGCTCACGGTCGCGCTGCGCACCAACCGGCACGTCGTCCTCGAGGGACCGCCGGGCACCGGCAAGTCGACGCTGCTCCGCTCGATCGCGGCGGAGACCGGCCAGGAGGTCGTGTTCGTCGAGGGCAACGCCGAGCTGACGCCGGCCCGGCTGATCGGCCAGTACGACCCGGCCGCCGTCCTGGCCGAGGGCTACGTGCCCGGCAGCTTCACCGACGGGCCGCTGCTGACGGCGATGCGCGGGCACGGGCTGCTCTACCTCGAGGAGCTCAACCGGATCCCCGAGGAGACGCTCAACGTCCTCATCACGGTGCTCACCGAGGGCGAGATCACCGTGCCGCGGCTCGGGCACGTGCGGGCGGCCGCGGGCTTCCGGCTGATCGCGGCGATGAACCCGTTCGACGCGATCGGCACCGCCCGCGTCGGGCAGGCGATCGCCGACCGCATGTGCCGCGTCGTCCTCGGCTACCAGGACGCCGCCTCCGAGCGGGCCATCGTCGCCGCGGTGACGGGCGCGCCGCCGCCGCTCATCGGGCTCGCCGTCCGGCTGGTGCGGGCCTCGCGCGAGCACCGCGACGTCCGGATGGGTTCGTCGGTGCGCGGCGCCACCGACCTGGTGCTGCTGCTCGGCGGCCTGCTGGAGGTGCGCGGGCAGTCCGGCCTGGGTGCCGACGGCGCCCGCGAGACCGCCCGCGACGCCGCGCACGCCGCGCTGTCGGGCCGGATCCGGGTCGCCGAGGGTGTCGAGCGCACGCCCGAGGCGGTCATCGACGAGATCCTCGACGACGCCTGGCCACCGGACGGGCCACCACCTCCGGACGAGGAGGAGCCCCCCGCTCCCGCCGAGGGGGGTGGCGAGGGAAAAGCAGGAGGCCCGCCGGAGTCGCCGGCGGGCCCTGAACCCTCCTCCCCCCGCCGCGACCGCCGCGGCGGGAACGGCCGCCGGCAGACCAGCCGCCGCGAGATGGCCGCCCGCCACGACGCGTTCGAGGAGGTCAGCCCGGAGGTCGGCGAGCTCGACGAGGAGGCCTTCGCCGAGCTGATGGCCCAGGACGCCGACGCCGCGGCCGCGCTGCTCACCGACCTGGCCGCGGCCACCGACCGCGAGCTGCGCGCCGCCGCCCGGCGCCTGGCCGGGCGGGTGTTCGTGCAGGTCGGCCGGGTGGGCCGGTCGCGCACTCGCGGCACCCGGCGGCTGGTGCCCGACCGGCACGGCGACGGCGACCTGGACCTCGACCGCACGCTCGACCGGTGGGACGTCGGGACGCCGCTGCAGGCCGGCGACCTGGTCACGCGGCGGTGGACCGGGCACCGGCGCGCGGTGTGCCTCGCCGTCGACACCTCCGGCTCGATGACCGGGCTCGGGGTGGCGATCGCGGCGGTGGCGGCGGCCGGCGTCGTCCTCACCGGCGACGAGCGGCTGCGCACCAGCCTGATCACCTTCGGCCGGGACGTCGACGTCGTGCAGCGCCAGGGGCAGCGGCGGGCGGCGGAGGACGTCGTCACCCACCTGCTCGGCCTGCGCGGGCACGGGATGACCGACGTCGCCGGCGCGCTCCGGGCCGCCCGGCTGCAGCTGGCCGAGGAGGTCGCCGACGAGCGCGTGGTCGTGCTGCTGTCGGACTGCCTCCACACCACCGGCGACCCGCCCGAGACCGCGCTCGCCGGCATCGACCGGCTGCACGTGCTCTGCCCGCTGCCCACGCCCGAGGCCGAGACGGCGGCGCGCTCGCTGGCCGCACGGGGCGCGGGGACGGCGCAGATGGTGCGCACCGTCCGCGACCTCGGCCCCGCCCTCACCCGCCTGCTGGGCTGACCCCGGAGTCGATCAGCGGACGCGTGCGCGGCCGACCGGCGTGTCCGCCCCTGTCGCGCGCACGCAGCCGATGATCATCGTCTCGTTGCCGCTCGCGGCGGCGTGTCGGCGCGTGTCGGCGGCAACAGGCCGATGATCAACGCGCGGGCGGGGCCTACGGGACGAGGCCGAGCCTCCGGGCGCGGGAGACGGCCTCCAGGCGGGTGTGCGCGTCGAGCTTGGTCATCGCCGAGCCCAGGTAGCTCTTCACCGTCTCCGGGCGCAGCGACAGCCGTGCGGCGACCTCCCGGTTGCTGCAGCCCAGCGCCACCTGGGTCAGGACGTCGACCTCGCGGCCCGACAGCCGGACGGCCGGCGCCGCGCCGTCCGCCGTGCCCAGGGCCGCCAGGCGGGTGCAGGCGGCCGGCAGCCGGTCGCGCAGCGCGGCGTCGCCGGTCTCCTGGGTGACCAGGCGCAGGTCGGCGCGCACCACCCGCACCTCCTCCCACCGCGCAGGTCAGGGAGCTGGTCCCGTTCCGCTGCAACCCCGGGCAACGCCCGGCGCGATCGGGGGTGGCCGACCCGCCTTTCCGCGCCGACGATGCGGGGAGGAGTCCCGACGACGAGGAGCGCCGATGCCCGGCACCGCCACCGCCGCCTACCGTGCCGCCCGCGACCAGCTGCTCGAGCTGCGAGGGGACCCCGTCAAGGCCGCGCAGGAGTTCCGCTGGCCGGTGTTCGACGGGCCGTTCAACTGGGCGGTCGACTGGTTCGACGAGATCGCCCGGGGCGTCGAGCGGCCCGGGCTGGTGATCGCCCAGGAGGACGGCACGGAGGGCAGCTGGTCCTTCGACGCGCTCGCCCGCCGCTCCGACCAGGTGGCGGCCTGGCTGCGCGAGCGGGGCGTGCAGCGCGGCGACCGCGTCGTCCTCATGCTCGGCAACCGGGTCGAGCTGTGGGAGTCGATGCTCGCCGTCATGAAGCTCGGCGCCGTCATCATGCCGACGACGACGGCCCTGCCGCCCGCCGACCTCGCCGACCGCATCGGCCGCACCGGCGCCCGCCACGTGGTCGCCGACGCCGCCGAGGCGGCGAAGTTCGACGCCGTCCCCGGCGACTACGGCCGGATCGCCGTCGGCGGGGAGCCCGCCGGCTGGGCGCCCTACGCGGACTCGGCCGGCGCGCCGGACCGCCCGCTGGGCCATCCCGGCACCGCGCCCGGCGACCCGCTGCTCCTGTACTTCACCAGCGGCACCACCAGCCGGCCCAAGCTGGTCGAGCACACGCAGGTCAGCTACCCGGTCGGGCACCTGTCGACGATGTACTGGCAGGGCCTGCAGCCCGGTGACCGGCACCTCAACATCAGCTCCCCCGGCTGGGCCAAGCACGCCTGGAGCTGCTTCTTCGCGCCGTGGGCCGCCGAGGCGACCGTCCACCTGCTCGACTACCGCCGCTTCGACCCCGCGGTGCTGCTCGGCCGGATCCGCGACGCCGGCATCACCACCTTCTGCGCCCCGCCCACGGTCTGGCGGATGCTCATCCAGGCCGACCTGTCCGGCGGCCCGGGGCAGCTGCGCGAGGTGCTGGCCGCCGGCGAGCCGCTCAACCCCGAGGTCATCGAGCAGGTCCGGCGGCACTGGGGGCTGACCCTGCGCGACGGCTACGGCCAGACCGAGACGACGGCATCGGTGGGCAACCCGCCGGGCGCGGAGGTGCGGCCGGGCTCGATGGGCCGGCCGCTGCCCGGCGTGCCCGTGGTGCTGGTCGACCCGGTCACCGGGGAGCAGGGGGAGGAGGGCGAGATCTGCCTGGACCTCGCGCAGCGGCCGACCGGCCTGATGACCGGCTACCAGGGTGACCCCGAGCGGGCGGCCGAGGCGATGGCCGGCGGGTACTACCACACCGGCGACGTCGCGACCCGGGACGCGGACGGCTACGTCACCTACGTCGGGCGCACCGACGACGTCTTCAAGGCCAGCGACTACAAGATCAGCCCGTTCGAGCTGGAGAGCGTGCTCATCGAGCACCCGGCGGTGGTGGAGGCCGCCGTCGTCCCGGTGCCGGACCCGGTGCGGCTGGCGGTGCCCAAGGCCTACGTGACCCTCGCCCCGGGCTGGGAGCCCGGGCCGGAGACGGCGCTGGCGGTGCTGCGGCACGCGCGTGAGCGGCTGGCGCCCTACCTGCGGGTGCGGCGGGTGGAGTTCGCGGAGCTGCCCAAGACGATCTCGGGCAAGATCCGCCGGGTCGAGCTGCGGCAGCGCGAGGAGCGGGCGGCGCCGCGGGGCACCGGCACCGACTGGGCGGACACCGACTTCCCGGAGCTGGGCGGCTGAGCCGCTCCCCGTGCCCGCCGGGGACGCCGGCGGGCACGGGGACGGGGTCAGCGGTCGGAGTCGCCGTAGACGACCATCCCGCGGATGTTCTTGCCGTCGCGCATGTCCTGGTAGCCCTGGTTGATGTCCTCGAGCTTGTACTTCGTGGTGGCGAGCTCGTCGAGCTTGAGCTGGCCCTCCTGGTAGAGGCCGAGCAGCTCGGGGATCGCCGCCCGCGGGGCCAGGCCGCCGAAGATGGCGCCCTGCAGGTCCTTCTGCAGCAGGGTGAGCTCGAACAGGCTGAGCTTGACGTCGGTGTTGGCGGCGTTGCCCATGCCGGTGACGACGGCGCGGCCGCCCTTGCCGGTGAGGCTGAGCGCGGTCTGGACGTCCTCGCCCTGGATGTCGCCGACCGTGATGATCGTCTTGTCCGCCATCCGGCCCCAGGTCAGCTCGTTGACCTTCTCGGTGGCCTCCTCGGCCGACTCGAACACGTGCGTCGCGCCGAGGTCCATCGCCCACTCGCGCTTCTTCGCCACCGGCTCGATGACCATGACCCGCTTCGCGCCGGCCGCCGCCGCGCCCTGCACGGCGTTCATGCCGACGCCGCCGGCGCCCATGACGACGACGTTCTCGCCCGGTCGCACGTCGGCGACCTTGGTGGCCGACCCCCAGCCGGTGGTGACGCCGCAGCCGACCAGCGCGGCGATCTCCAGCGGGATGTCGGGCTCGATCTTCACGACCGACGCCTGGTGCACGGTGATGTAAGGGGAGAACGTGCCGAGCAGGCACATCGGGATGACGTCCTGGCCGCGCGCCTGGACGCGGTAGCTGCCGTCGGAGATCGAGGTGCCGGCCAGCAGGTTCGCGCCGAGGTCGCAGAGGTTCTGCATGCCCTTGGAACACGGCGGGCACTGGCCGCAGGCGGGGATGAAGGCGGTGACGACGTGGTCGCCCTCCTGCAGCCCGGTGACGCCGGGGCCGACCTTCGTGACGACGCCGGAGCCCTCGTGCCCGCCGATGACCGGGTAGAAGGCGACCGGGGTGCCGCCGGTGACGAGGTGCTCGTCGCTGTGGCACAGCCCGGAGGCGGCCAGCTGGACCTGGACCTCGCCCTCCTTCGGGTCACCCAGCTCGATCTCCTCGATCGACCACTCCTCGCCGACGCCCCACAGGATCGCGCCCTTGGTCTTCACCCGGTGTCCTCTCGGTCCGGCCCGCCCTCGTCGGCGGGCAGCCTGGTGGGCACACCCCGCTGGAGTGTGCGCCGGGCCACAGACTCACCGCGGCACCGGGTGCCGTCAAGAGTGCGCAACGGACTGCAACGTCCGGTTCAGCGCCCGGGGTCGACGGTCACCGCGGTGAACGGCAGGTGCGGCTCCACCCAGGGGAAGACGACGAACAGCAGCAGCGCCGCCGCGGCCAGCGCGAGCAGCAGGGACAGCGCCGAGCGGGTCGCCGTCCCGCCGGGCAGGTGCCGCCAGATCCAGCGGTACACGGGTCCTCCTCAGCCCTCGGTCAGGGCCGGCGGCCCGTCGGGTGCGTCCGCCCGGGTGACGCCCGGGCCGTCGAGGACGGCGTGCACGACCAGCCGCTGCCGCGCCGAGTACCGCGGGTGGCAGGTGGTGATCGTCAGGTAGGAGCCGGCGGGCGCGGCGTCCGCGGCGCCCCCGGGGACCGGGGCGATGACGTCGATGTCGGCCGGCGTCACGATCTGCTGTCCGGGGACGCCGTTGGGGTCCTGCGCCGGGTCGCCGAGCACGCGGTAGGTGAACCACCCGTCGGCCACCTCGACGACGATCGGGTCGCCCGGCCGCAGCCGGTCCAGGTCCAGGAACGGGGAGCCCCGGCCCACCCGGTGCCCGGCGAGCGCGACGTTGCCCGGCGCCCCGGGCATCGCCGTCCCGGCGTAGTGGCCGGGGCCCTGGGACAGCTGGTCCTCGCCGGTGCCCTCGAGGACGACGCGCGACCAGCCCTCGCCCAGCCGCGGGACGTGCAGCACCGCGAACGGCTCGCCCACCGGCACCCCCGCGGGGACGGTGGGCACCCCGGAGGCGGGCGGCTGCGCGGACCACTCGGTCTGCAGCCGGTCGGAGAGCCGGTCCTGGTCGCGCGCGGAGAACAGGTCGGTCACCCACAGCTCGTAGACCACGAACAGCAGCAGCACGACGCCCGCGGTGACCAGCGTCTGCCCCAGCCCGCCGGCCAGGGTGCGCCAGCGGTCGCCGCGCGTCCGGCCGTACCGGCGCCACCCGGCCGGCGGCGCGGGGGCGTCTGTCGTGGCCATCGCCGGGCCACTGTGCCAGCCCGGACCCGGGGCGGTCGGCGACACTGGGCGGCGTGTCGTCGCAGCCGGTCAGCCCGCCTGTCGTGGTGGTCGGCGCCGGGCCGGTGGGCACGACCGCCGCGCTGCTGCTCGCCCGGCGCGGCCTGCCGGTGCTGCTGCTCGACCGCCAGCCCCGCCCCTACGGGCTGCCGCGGGCGGTGCACCTCGACGACGAGGCGCTGCGGGTGCTGGCCGACGCCGGCGTCGTCGAGGCGTTCCTCGAGGTCAGCCGGCCGATGGCGGGGCTGCGGCTGCTCGACGCGCGGCACCGCACGCTCGCCGAGTTCCGCCGCGCCGGGGACGCCGGGCGGCACGGCTGGCCGCAGGCGTCGATGTTCCACCAGCCCGACCTGGAGCGGCTGCTGCGCGCCGCGGTGCGCGACGCCCCGGGGGTCGAGCTGCGAGGGGGCGAGGAGGTCGTCGGGCTCGCGGAGGCGGACCGCTCCGTCACGGTGACCGTCCTCGAACGCGCCACGGGGCGCCGCCGGGACGTCGTCGCCTCGGCCGTGCTCGGGTGCGACGGGGCGAACAGCACCGTCCGGGGCCTGGTGGGCGCGCGGATGCGCGACCTCGGCCGGCCCGACCGCTGGCTGGTCGTGGACCTGCGCGCGCGGGCGCCGCTGCCGGTGTGGCCGGGCGTGCACCAGGTGTGCGACCCGGACCGCGCGGCGACGTTCATGCCGGTCAGCGGGGACCGCTACCGCTTCGAGGCGCGGCTGCGGCCAGACGAGACGGCCGCGGACCTCACCGGCGCCGCGCTGCCGGCCCTGCTCGCGCCGTTCGGGGCGCAGGACGCCGAGGTGGTCCGCGCGGCCGAGTACGTCTACCGGGCGCAGGTCGCCGACCGCTGGCACCGCGGCCGGGTGCTGCTGGCGGGGGACGCCGCCCACCTCACCCCGCCGTTCGTCGGCCAGGGCCTCGGGCTGGGCCTGCGCGACGCCCACCAGCTGGCCTGGAAGGTCGCCGCCGTCGTCACCGGCGCCGCCGGCGAGGAGCTGCTCGACACCCACCGCGCCGAGCGGGAGCCGCACGCCCGGGCGCTGGTCCGGCTCGCGGCACTGGTCGGGCGGCTGATGACCGGCGGGGGAGCGGGCGCGGTGCCGGTCCGCCGGGCGGTGCTCGCCGCGGTCGCGGGCGTGCCGGCGCTGGCCGCCTACGCCACCGACAGCCGCACGCCCGCGCTGCGCCCCGGCCCGCTGGTCGACCGGCGCGGCCCGGCCGGACGGCGGCTGGCCGGGACCCTCGTGCCGCGGGCCCGCGTCCGCGCCGGCGGGCGGGAGTGCCGGCTCGACGACGTCCTCGGTCCCGGCACCGCGGTGGTGGCGCTGGCGGCGCCGGGGCGCGTGGCGGTCACCGCGGCCGGCCGGCGCACCGAGGTGGACGACGTCGACGGCACGCTCACCGCCTGGCTGCGGGCGGGGCGGGCCCGCTTCGCCGTCGTCCGGCCCGACCGGGTGGTGCGAGCCGCGGGGTGAGTGGGTAGCGGGACGTCATGCAGATCGACAAGGACCAGATCCTCCAGCTGCTGCGCTCCCAGGGCGACGACGCCAAGGCGCAGCAGGCCGACCAGGAGCTCCCCGGCCAGGTCGACACCGACCAGCACGCCGGGATCCTGCAGAAGCTCGGGCTGGACCCGGGCGACCTCATCAAGATGATCAGCGGCGGTGGCGGCCAGGGCGGCGGCCTCGGCGGCGCGATCGGCGGCATCCTCGGCCGCTGACCCGGACGCGCACGTCCGCGGAGGCGCCCCGGGCGTCTCCGCGGACGTGCGCGTCCGTCCGGCCGGTGGCCGAGGCCTCCCGGCTCTCCTACGGTGTGGTGCACATCTCACGACGACGGCCGGACGGGGGTCGGTCGTGCCCGGCCGCCCGCGGTGACCCCGTGACCGCGCCCTGCCGGGCCCGGGACGGAGGACAGCCCGTGAGCCCGTACGCCCTGCCCCACACCCCGCCGCGCCGCAGGCGCCCCCGCGGAGCGACGCGGCCGAGGGGGTCCGGGAGGCGGCCGGTCGTCGGCGGTGCCGTCGTCGCCGGCGTCCTCGTCCTCGGGGCGGTGGTCCCCGCCTCGGCGCAGGCGGCGGACGCGGCGCCCGGGTACCCCGGGGAGGCGGCGACCTGGTCGCCGGGTGACAAGGACGGCTTCGGGACGGCGATCGGCGCCCTCGACAGCACGGTCTGGTACACGCTCAACGACGGCACGCTCAGCGAGGTTTACGCCCCGCGGATCGACACGCCGAGCTCCCGGGACACCCAGTTCGTCGTCACTGACGGCGCCACCTTCGCCGAGCGGGAGGACGAGGCCACCGACTCCGTCGTCGAGCTGGTCGACCCGCGGGCCCTGGTCTACCGGCAGGTCAACACCGCGCAGAGCGGCCGCTACCGCATCACCAAGACCTACACCACCGACCCCGACCGGTCCGCGGTGCTCGTCGACGTGCGCTTCGAGTCCCTCGACGGGCAGCCGTACCAGCTCTACCTGCTCCACGACGTGGGCCTGGGACTCAACGCCAACGACGACACCGGGCGCTCCGCCGACGGACGGCTGCTGGCGACCGACGGTGCGCTGAGCAGCGCCGTCACCGTCTCGGGCGGCCTCAGCGACACCTCCAGCGGCTACCTCGAGCGCAGCGACGGCTGGGCGGACCTGCGGAACGACTTCGTCCTCGACGACAGGTGGGACGCGCCGACCCCCGGCAACGTGGTGCAGATCGGCCGCACCGGCCTCACCGGCACCGGCGGCGGGCAGCGACTCACCCTGTCCCTCGGCTTCGGGACGACGGAGGACGACGCCGCGCAGGCCGCCGACCGGGCGCTGGAGCGGGGCTTCGACGACGCCCTGGCGGCCTACACCGAGGGCTGGCACGACTACCTCGACGGCCTGGCGCCCGTGCCGGCCAGCGCCGAGCGGTGGCGCACGGAGTACGACGTGTCCGCCATGGTCGTCGCGGCCAGCGAGGACAAGACGTTCCGCGGCGGGTTCATCGCCTCTCCGGGCAAGCCATGGGCCTGGGCGAACGAGCTGCAGCACTTCCCCGTCTACCACGAGGTCTGGTCGCGCGATCTGTACCAGCACGCGACCGCCCTGATCGCGATGGGCGACGAGGCGGCCGCCGAGCGCGCACTGGACCACCTGTGGACGGTGCAGCAGCGTCCCGACGGGTCGTTCCCGCAGAACGCGCGCCTCGACGGGGAGGCGGTCTTCGGCGGGCTGCAGATGGACGAGGTCGCTCTGCCGATCGTGCTCGCCTGGCAGCTCGGCCGGACGGGGCCGGAGGACTGGGAGCGGGTGCGGCTCTCGGCGGACTTCATCGTGGCCGAGGGGCCGGAGACGGAGCAGGAACGGTGGGAGAACCTGAGCGGGTGGTCGCCGAACACCATCGCGGCCGAGGTCGCCGGCCTGGTGACCGCGGCAGAGATCGCCCGCGCCAACGGTGACGACGCCCGTGCGGACACGTACCTGGCCACGGCCGACGAGTGGCGAGCCGGTCTCGCGGAGTGGACGGTGACGACCACCGGCCCGCTGTCGCCGGAGCCGTACTACCTCCGCATCACCGCCGACGGGGACGCCGACGCCGGTACGCAGATCCAGATCGCCGACGGCGGCCCGCTGGTCGACCAGCGGGAGGTGCTCGACCCGAGCTTCCTCGACCTGGTCCGGCTCGGCATCGTGCCGGCCGACGACCCCGTCGTGACCAACACCCTGCGGCTGATCGACGAGCAGCTGGCCTACGACACGGCCAACGGCCGGTTCTGGCACCGGTCGAGCTTCGACGGGTACGGGGAGAAGGCCGACGGCACCCAGTGGGAGCCGGTGGACCCGGGCTCGCGGGAGACGATCGGCCGCGGCTGGCCGCTGCTCACCGGCGAGCGGGGCGAGTACGAGCTGGCCCTCGGCGGCGACGTCGCCGCGACCGCCCAGGAGCGGCTGGACACCATGGCCCGCTCGGCCGACGACGAGTCCTTCTTCCTCGCCGAGCAGGTGTGGGACGACCAGCCGCCGTCGGCGGAGGGGACCGACTTCGTGCCGGGGGAGCCGACCTTCTCCGCGACGCCGCTGTCCTGGAGCCATGCGGGCTTCGTCCGGCTGGCGCACGCCGTCGACGCCGGCCGTCCCGTGGACACGCCGGACGTCGTGGCCTGCCGGTACGGCACGTCGCTCTGCCGGGACTGAGACCCGGACGGGTCGCTGAGCACCACCGCGGAGGTGCCCCGGGCACCTCCGCGGTGGTGCACGGACCTCAGGACTCGGCGATGCGCTTGATCGCGGCCAGCGTCGCCGGGATGCCCTCGTGTGCCGCGCGCGTGCGCTGCTCGATCTGCCGCGGCGCGTCCTCGCCGTAGCGCTCGGCGAAGAACTCCAGGCCGGCGGGCAGGAACTCCCACGTCTCGGTCAGCCGGGTGCCGCCCTCGACCGGCTCGAGGAGGTAGCCCCACCGGACCAGCCGCCCGCTGACGAGCCACGCGAACTCCCGGCCGCGGTCGGCCGCCACCACCTGGCTGCGCGTCTCCCAGGTGCGCTCGGGCGTGACGTTGCGGCCGGTGAACCAGTCGCCGACCCGCCCGCCGGCGCCCTCGTCCCACCAGCAGGCGGCGCAGATCGGGCTCCACTCGCCGGTGCGGGTCACGTCGCTGACCAGGTCGTACACCTCCTCCGGGGAGGCGGCGACGACGATCGAGTCGGAGTGCGTCAGGGAGTCCACGCCCGGGAGTGTGCACGGGCGGGGCCGGGCCGCCGGGCATGCTGCCCCCGTGCACACGAGCTACGACGTCGCCGCCGTCCGTGCGGACTTCCCGGCCCTGCGCGCCGGGGCCGCCCACTTCGACGGGCCGGGCGGCTCCCAGGTGCCGCGCCAGGTCGCGCACGCGGTGGCCGCCACGCTCGGGTCCCCGATCGCCAACCGCGGCCGGCTGACCGAGGCCGAGCGCAACGCCGACGACGTCGTCCTGGCCGCCCGCGCCGCCGTCGCGGACCTCGTCGGCGGGGACCCGGGCGGCGTCGTCTTCGGCCGCTCGATGACCCAGCTGACCTACGACCTGTCCCGCACGCTGGCCGCCGCCTGGGGCCCCGGCGACGAGGTCGTCGTCACCCGCCTGGACCACGACGCCAACGTGCGGCCGTGGGTGCAGGCCGCCGCCGCCCGCGGGGCCACCGTCCGCTGGGCCGATCTCGACCCGGACACCGGCGAGCTGACCGCCGACGCGCTGCGCGCGGTGCTGTCGGACCGCACCCGCCTGGTCGCGGTCACCGGCGCCTCGAACCTCATCGGCACCCGCCCCGACGTCGCGGCGCTCACCGCGCTGGCCCACGACGCCGGGGCGCTCACCTACGTCGACGGCGTGCACCTCACCGCGCACGCGCCGGTCGACGTCGCCGCGCTCGGGGCCGACCTCTACGCCTGCTCGCCGTACAAGTTCCTCGGCCCGCACCTGGGCTGCGTCACCGCCGCGCCGGCGCTGCTGGAGACGCTGCACCCGGACAAGCTGCTGCCCTCGACCGACGCCGTCCCGGAGCGGTTCGAACTCGGCACGCTGCCCTACGAGCTGCTGGCCGGGACCACCGCGGCCGTCGACTACCTCGCCGCCCTCGGCGGCCCGGAGGGCGCCCGGCGCGCCCGGCTGACCGCCGGGATGGCCGCCGTCGAGACGCACGAGGACCGGCTGCGCGAGCGGATCGAGGAGGGGCTCGCGGAGCTGTCCGGCGTCACGCTGTGGTCCCGCGCCCGGCACCGGACGCCGACCCTGCTGCTCACCTTCGCCGACCGGCCCGCCGCCGAGGTCTCGCGCGCGCTGGCCGAGCGGCGGGTCAACGCCCCGGCCGGCAACTTCTACGCGATCGAGGCCTCCCGCCGGCTGGGGCTCGGCGACGCCGGCGGGCTGCGTGTCGGGCTCGCGCCCTACAGCGACGACGACGACGTCGACCGCCTGCTCGAGGGCCTGCGCGCCGCGCTCTAGCGCAGGTCGGGGAAGCCCTCCGCGAGCTGGGCGAACGCCGTCCGCAGCGCCTCGGCCAGCGAGCCGTTGCCGCCGGTCAGCCACACCTCGAACGCGGTGGTCGCGGCCGCGCGGGTGGCGGTGGCGACCAGGCGGGGGAGCAGGTCGGCGGGGTCCTGGCCGCGGCGGCGGGCGACGTAGCGCGCCACCACGTCGTCGACCTCGGCGTAGCGCAGCTGCGAGTGCGCCAGCAGCGCCGGCTCGGTGAGGATCAGCCGCATCCGCTGGCGCAGCACCGGCAGGTCGGCCTCGGCGTAGTCGTTGACCTCGACGTAGGCGCCGAACACGGCGGGCAGCACCGGGACGTCGTCACCGGCGGCGTCCAGCAGCGCGGCCAGCCGGGACACGTGCCCGGCGAAGTCCCCCCACACGGCGTCGGCCTTACCGCCCACGTGCCGGAAGAACGTGCGCCGGCTGGTGCCCGCGGCGGCGGCGATCTCCTCGATGGTGACCTGCTCGAAGCCCTCGGCGGTGAACAGCTCGAGGGCCGCGCGCTCGATCCGGGCGCGGGTGGTGGCGAGGCCGTCGCCCACGGCCGGCGGGACGGCGGTGATCGTCGGCGGGCTCACGCGCCCATCCTGTCCCACCCGGCCGCGCCGGTCAGCCCCTCGCCGGGCGGCGGCCACCCCCCTCGCTTGCCGGTGGCACCCGGTGTCTCTAACGTCCCCCGCAACCCGTCCCGCCGCTCTCCGGAGGCCCCGCATGCCCGAGACGACCGCCCAGACCGAGACCCAGGACGCGGTCGCGACCGCTGCGGCCGAGGAGGCGCTGGTCGAGGAGTCCCTCGTCGAGGAGGTCTCCATCGACGGCATGTGCGGCGTCTACTGAGCCGACCGGTCCCGTGACCCCTGCCGCTCCGGCCGCGGACGTCTTCGACCCGGCCCGACCCTGGCGGCGCGCCCGGTCGGTGGCGCTGCGGCCGGAGCCGTTTGGGGCGCTCGTCTACCACTTCGGCAACCGGAAGCTGTCGTTCCTCAAGTCGAAGACGCTGGTCAGCGTCGTCGAGACCCTCGCCGACCACCCCAGCGCCGACGCCACCCTCGTCGCGTGCGGCGTCCCCGAGGCCCAGCGGCCCGCCTACGTGAGGGCGCTCGCCGACCTCGCCCGCTCCCAGATGATCGAGGTGCGCGCATGACCGCCGTCGTCCCCCAGCGGCCCACCGGTGGGCGCCTGGTCGACCAGTTCGAGTACGGCCTCGACGCCCCGATCTGCCTGACCTGGGAGCTCACCTACGCCTGCAACCTGGCGTGCGTGCACTGCCTGTCCTCGTCGGGCCGGCGCGACCCCCGCGAGCTGACCACCGCCGAGGCCGAGGGCGTCATCGACGAGCTGCAGCGGATGCAGGTCTTCTACGTCAACGTCGGCGGCGGCGAGCCGACCGTGCGGCCGGACTTCTGGCACCTGCTCGACTACGCCATCGGCCACGACGTGGGGGTCAAGTTCTCCACCAACGGCGTGAAGCTCGACGCCGAGCGCGCGCGGCAGCTGGCGGCCACCGACTACGTCGACGTGCAGATCTCCCTCGACGGCGCCACCGCCGAGGTCAACGACCGGGTCCGCGGCACCGGCTCGTTCGCCACCGCCGTCAAGGCCCTGGAGAACCTGGCCGAGGCCGGGATGCAGGACTTCAAGGTCTCCGTCGTCGTGACCCGGGAGAACGTCTCCCAGCTCGACGACTTCAAGGCGCTCACCGACCGCTACGGCGCCCAGCTGCGGATCACCCGGCTGCGCCCCTCCGGCCGCGGCGCCGACGTCTGGGACCAGCTGCACCCCACCCAGGCCCAGCAGCGCGAGCTCTACGCCTGGCTTCTGGCCAACGGCGACCGGGTGCTCACCGGCGACTCGTTCTTCCACCTGTCCGCCTACGGCGAGGCCCTGCCCGGGCTGAACCTGTGCGGCGCCGGGCGGGTGGTCTGCCTGATCGACCCGGTCGGCGACGTCTACGCCTGCCCGTTCGCCATCCACGAGCAGTTCCTCGCCGGCAACGTGCGCGGCGAGGGCGGCTTCCAGCGCGTCTGGCAGCAGAGCGACCTGTTCCAGGAGCTGCGCAGCCCGCAGACCGGCGGCGCCTGCACCAAGTGCGCGCACTTCGACGCCTGCCGGGGCGGCTGCATGGCGGCCAAGTTCTTCACCGGCCTTCCGCTGGACGGCCCCGACCCCGAGTGCGTCCAGGGTTACGGCGAGACCGCGCTGGCCGCCCGCGACGCCGACCTCGTCGCGCCGCGCAGCCACCTCGACCACTCGCACACCGGCCCGGTGCGCGGCCAGCCGACGCTGCTCGGCATGCCGGCCATCCCGGCGAAGGCGTGCGACGAGTCGCCGCTGGCCGGCCTGCGGCTGGGCTGAGGGCTCAGCGGATCGGTGCCACCCCGGCGGGTCCGGGCCCGTCGGGGAGCAGGCCGGGCGCGAGGTCGGCCAGGGTCATGGTCAGGAACAGGGCGACGAGCAGGGCGAGCGTGAGCACGGGGCACCTCCGGGAGGACGTGCCCCCAGGCTGACCGCCGTCCCTGACCGGGCCCGGTGACCTGCCTGGGAGTCGGCTGGGTGCCCCTGGCCCCCTCGCAGGGCCCCGGCCCGCGCGGAGCGTGGGCCGGGGGCGAGGGGGGTCCTTCGTCAGGGGAGGTCGACGACGTCCTTCTCCCCGGTGTCGGGCTGCGAGCCGGTGGTCTTGGCCTTGACGAAGCTCAGCGCCGTCGCCAGTCGGTTGCCGGGGCTGTCCCAGTACTCGGCGGTGTCGCCGTCGACCTCCACCAGGACGACGGAGGGGTCCTCGGGCCCCTGCGGCAGCCAGGCCTCGACGCCGCTGTTCCACAGCTCCTTCTTCTTCGCGACGTCGTCGACGACGCGCGCGGTCCCGGTCAGCGAGACCCAGGTGCCGCCCGAGCCGATGCCGACGTTGACCTGCGGCGAGGCCCGGACGTGCGCGAGCCAGGGGGCGTCGTGCTCGGCGAAGAACCAGAGGTCGCCGTCGAACTCGACCTCCTGCAGCGCCATGGGCCGGCTGGTCAGCCGCCCGTCGGGCATGGTCGTGGTGAGGAAGCCGAACCTCTGGCCCTTGATGAGCCCGGCGACCTTGGCGGTGGCGTCCTGCGAGTCGGTGGTCATGCCCCTGCCCTTCCCCGGATCAGCCGCGCGACACGGGCGACACCCCGGCGTCCCGGAATGGACCGGCGGCCGGTTGCCTTGCGCAACGTCGTGACGACGATCCAGGACCGGCCGGAGACGAGACCGGCCACGACCCCCGACCGGCCCGGGACCGCCCGCACCGCGCTCACCCTCGGCGCCTTCGTGGCCCTCGGGCCCCTGACCGTGGACATGTACCTCCCGGCGCTGCCCACCATCGCCGACGACCTGCGGACCAGCTCGGCCACGGTGCAGCTGACCCTCACCGGCACGCTGGTCGGGCTGGCGCTCGGCCAGCTGGTGCTCGGGCCGCTGTCCGACGCCCTGGGCCGCCGCCGGCCGCTGCTGGCGGGGACGGCGCTGCACGTCGTCGCCTCGCTGCTGGTGCTCGTCGCGCCGTCGATCGCGGTGCTCGGCGCGCTGCGCTTCCTGCAGGGCGTGGGGACGGCGGCCGGCGCGGTCATCGCGCTCGCCGTCGTGCGGGACCTGTTCGAGGGCCGGGCCGCGGCCACCATGCTCTCCCGGCTGTTCCTCGTCCTCGGCGCGGCGCCGGTGCTCGCGCCGACGGTCGGCGGGGAGGTCCTCCGGGTCACCTCGTGGCGCGGCGTGTTCCTGCTGCTCGCCGTCTACGGGGTGGCGCTGCTCGCCGTGGGCTGGTTCGCGGTGCGCGAGACGTTGCCCGTCGAGCGGCGGCGCAGCAGCGGCGTCGCCGGGACGCTGCGCGGCTACCGGGCGCTGCTGCGCGACCGCGCCTACGTCGGGCTGGTGCTGGTCGCCGGACTGACGATGGCCGGGCTCTTCAGTTACGTGTCGGGCTCCTCGTTCGTCTTCCAGGACCAGTTCGGCCTCGACGAGCAGCAGTTCGGCCTGCTCTTCGGCGCCGGCGCGGTCTGGCTGATCGGCGCCACCCAGCTCAACCCGGTGGTGCTGCGCTGGTTCTCCCCGGCGCAGGTGCTCGTGACCGGCGTCGTCGTCGGCGCGCTCGCGGGCGCAGTGCTGCTCGTGCTCGCCGGCACCGGCACCGGCGGGCTGTGGGCGATCGCGCTGCCGCTGTGGGCGGTGCTGTTCGCCTCCGGCCTGGCGCTGCCCAACGCCCCGGCGCTCGCGCTGTCCCGGCACGGCGAGGCGGCCGGCACCGCGGCGGCGCTGCTCGGCGCGGTCCAGTTCGGCGTCGGCGCGGCGGTGGCCCCGCTGGTCGGCGTGCTCGGCAACGACGCGGTCGCGATGGGCGTCGTCGTCCTGGCCGCGCTGGTCGTGGCGATCGCGGTGCTGCTGCTCGTCGTCCGGCCGTGGCGGCTGCCCGTCGACGCCGAGGCCGTCCCCGCCTGAGCCCGGGGGCGGCAGGAATGGCCATTCCCGCCGCCTAGGCTGACCCGGTGCCCGACCTGGCCGGCGCCGCGTGGCCGGAGCTGCCCGAGCGCCCGCTGCTGGTCGTCCCGCTCGGCTCGGTCGAGCAGCACGGGCCCGCCTTGCCGTTCGCCACGGACACCGTCGTGGCCGAGGCGGTGGCGCGGGCGGCGGACCTCGACGGCGTCCTGGCCCCCGCCCTGCCCTACGGCGCCAGCGGCGAGCACGAGGGCTTCCCCGGCACCGTCTCGATCGGCACCGGGGCGCTGACCACGCTGCTGGTCGAGTACGGCCGCTCGGCGTGCCGCTGGGCCGGCCGGCTGCTGGTCGTCAACGGGCACGGCGGCAACCTCGACGCGCTGCGCCGGGCCGTGCCGCTGCTGCGCACCGAGGGCCGCGACGCCGCCTGGTCCCCCTGCGGCGTGCCGGGTGGCGACGCGCACGCCGGGCGCACCGAGACCTCGCTGCTGTTGCACGTGGAACAGGGGTCGGTGCGGTCCGGGGCCCTGGTCGCCGGGGTGACGACGCCGATCGGCGAGCTGCTGCCCCGGCTGCGCGCCGAGGGCGTGCACGGGGTGAGCCCCACCGGCGTCCTCGGCGACCCGGCCGGCGCCTCGGCGGAGGAGGGGGCCCGCCTGCTGGCCGGCCTGGCGGCCCGCCTCGCGGCGGCGGTGGCCCGCTGGGACGTGGGCGACGACGGGCGGCTGCGCTAGCCCCGCGGGCCCCGGTCCGCCCCGCGCGCCAGGATGGCGGGGACACGACACGGGGAGGAGACGCCGATGACCCAGCAGCCGGCCGTCGAGCGGGGCGCGGAGGTGGCCGCGGGGCGCGGCGCCGTCGAGACCAACGGCATCAACGTCATCGCCGAGGAGGAGCGTCGCGGCCACCCGCGCACGCTGTTCTGGCCGTGGTTCGGCGCCAACGTCAGCGTCCTGGGCCTGGCCTACGGCTCGTTCCTGCTCGGGTTCGGCATCTCCGCCGGGCAGGCGCTGGTCGCCGGGACGGTCGGCATCGTCGTCTCGTTCCTGCTCTGCGGGCTCGTCGCGATCGCCGGCAAGCGCGGCTCGGCGCCCACCCTCGTGCTCTCCCGCGCCGCGTTCGGCGTGCACGGCAACCGGGTCCCGGCCGCGCTGTCCTGGGTGCTCACCGTGGGCTGGGAGACGGTGCTGGTCAGCCTGGCCACCCTCGCGACCGCGGCGGTGTTCGGGCAGCTGGGCTGGAGCGGCGGGACGGCGACCCAGGTGGTCGCGCTGCTCGTCGTCGCCGCGCTGGTCGTGGCCGGCGGCGTGCTCGGATTCGACGCGATCATGCGCATGCAGGCGGTCATCACCGTGGTCAGCGGCGTGCTCACCGTCGTCTACGTGGTCCTCGTCGTCGACGACGTCGACGACGTCGACTGGTCGGCGGTGACCGCGGTCCCGGGCGGCACGACGGCGGCCGTCGTCGGCGCGCTCGTGCTGGCGATGACCGGCTACGGCTTCGGCTGGGTGAACGCCGCCGCGGACTACTCGCGCTACCTGCCGCGGACGGCGTCGACCGGCGGCGTCGTCGGCTGGACGACGTTCGGCGGCGCGCTGGCGCCGGTCGTGCTGCTGGGCACCGGCCTGCTGCTGGCCGCCTCGGACCCGGAGCTGTCGGGCGCGATCGGCGCCGACCCGATCGGCGCGCTCGGCACGCTCCTGCCGACCTGGTTCCTCGTGCCGTTCGTCGTCGTCGCGGTGCTCGGCCTGGTCGGCGGCGCGCTGCTGGACATCTACTCGTCGGGGCTGTCGCTGCTGGCCGCCGGGGTGCGGGTGTCCCGCCCGGTCGCGGCCGGCATCGACGGCACGCTCATGGTGCTGGGCGCGATCTGGGTGGTGTTCCTCGCCGACGCGAGCTTCTCGGTCCAGTTCCAGGGCTTCCTCATCACCCTGGGCGTGCCGATCGCGGCCTGGTGCGGGATCTTCCTCGGCGACCTCGCGCTGCGCCGCCGCCACTACGCCGAGGCCGACCTCTACGACGCGCGCGGCCGCTACGGCGCCGTCCCGCCGGTGCCGCTGGTCCTGCTCGGGGTGGGCACCGTGCTCGGCTGGGGGCTGGTCACCAACACCTACGCCGGCTGGCTGGACTGGCAGGGCTACCTGCTCGGCCCGCTGGGCCTCGGCGGCCGCGAGGGCGACTGGGCCTTCGCCAACCTCGGCGTGCTGGCCGCGTTCCTCGTCGGGCTGCTCGGCACGCTCGCGCTGCGCCGGGGGGCGGTGCGGACGCAGGAGGCCGCCCCGGCGGTGCCGGGACGGCCTCCTGCGTACTGAGCCGGTCAGCCCTGCAGCGTCTCCGCGAACAGCGGCACCGCGTTGTCGAGGGCGTACCCCGTGCCGAGGACCGAGCCGCTGGAGAAGGCGTTGACCAGTGTCTCGTCCTCGAGCACGAGCGCGTTGCCCTGCTGCACCGAGGGCAGCGTCTGCCACAGCGGGTTCGAGGTGATCTGCGCCGGGTCGACGAAGATCGGGAAGACGACGGTCAGCGGCGCGTCGAGCAGCGAGACCTGCTCGTCGGAGACCGGGACGAAGAAGCTCTCCGTGGCGAGGTCCTGGATGGCCGGCTTGTTGCTGAAGCCCAGCGCCTCCATGAAGTCGACGCGGGTGTCGCCGCGGACGTAGGCGCCGAAGCCCTCGGAGGTGTACGCGCCGACGGCGACCTCGGTGCCGTCGAAGGCCGGGTTGGCCGCGGCGGCGTCCCCGAAGCGCTGCTCCAGGTCGCTCTGCAGCTGCGCGGCCTCGTCGCTCTTCCCGAGCGCCTGGCCGACCAGCTCGAGCTGCTGCTGCCAGGTGGTCACGTACTGCTCGGCGCCCTCGGGGATCCCCACGGTCGGCGCGATCGCGCTGAGGGAGTCGTAGCGCTCCTGGGTGCCGTCGGAGCGGGTGTCGAGGATGAGGTCGGGCTCCAGCGCGGCGATCGCCTCGAGGCTGGGCTCCAGCGTCTCGATGATCTCCGGCGCCTCGTCGTAGAGCCCCTCGGCCCACGGGCCGACGCCCTCGCCGCCGAAGCCGAGCCAGTCGCTCGCGCCGACCGGCTGCACGCCCAGGGCCAGGGCCGTCTCGGCGTCGGACCAGCCGAGGGCCACCACGCGCTGCGGCTCCTCCTCGATCTCGACGTCGCCGAAGGCGGTGCTCACGGTGACGGGGAAGGCGCCGTCGCCGCCGGCCGCGGGGGAGGACGCCTCGGACCCCGCCGTCGAGCCCCCGTCGTCGGAGCCGCAGGCGGCCAGCGCCGCGACGGTGGTGAGGGCGGCCGCGGCCAGGGCGGCGCGCCGGGTCAGGGGACGGGACATGCGGGTCTCCTTCGATCGGTCCGGGTAAGGCTAGCCTGACCAAACCCGGCCGCGGCGCCACGGGCGGTTAGGGTCCGGCCGTGGCGCACCCCTCCGGCTGGCTCGTCGTCGTCGACCTGCAGCGGGTGTTCGGCGATCCGGACTCCCCGTGGACGGCGCCCCGCTTCGAGGAGGTCCGCCCGCGCGTCCGGCGCCTGGTCGACGCCTTCGGCGACCGCGTCGTCCTCACCCGGTTCGTGGCGCCGCAGGAGCCCACCGGCGCCTGGGTCGGGTACTACGAGCAGTACCCCTTCGCGCTGCAGCCGCCGGACGCCCCGCTGTGGGACCTGGTCGAGGACCCCGGCCCGGGCCGGGTCCTCACCGCGACCACCTTCGGCAAGTGGGGCCCGGAGCTGGCGGAGGTGGTCGGCGCCGGGCCGCTGACGGTGGCCGGCGTGGCCACCGACTGCTGCGTCGTCTCCACCGTGCTGCCCGCCGCCGACGCCGGCGTGCCCGTGCGCGTGGTCGCCGACGCCTGCGTCGGCAGCAGCGACGACGACCACCGGAAGGCGCTGGACCTCATGGGCCTCTACGCGCCGCTGGTCGAGATCACCGCCACCGACGCCGTGCTGGCCGGGTGAGGGTCCCGCCGCCGCCGGAGGCCCGGCTGCCCGACGGCTGGAAGGTGCGCCTCGACCCGCGCACCCGACGGCTCGAGGGCGGGGCGGCGCTGCTCGGCGGCTCGCCGCTGCGGCTGCTGCGCCTGGCGCCACGCGCCCGGGACCTGCTCGCCGGCGACCGCCTCGTCGTCACCGGCCCGGCGACGGCGGCGCTCGCGGCGCGCCTGCAGGACGCCGGGGTCGCCGTCCCCGAGCCCGCCGGCCCCGCGCCCGGCCCGGACGGCGTCACCGTCGTCGTCCCCGTGCGCGACCGCGCCGCCGGCGTCGCCCGCCTGCTGGCCGCCCTGCGCGCCGACCCGGACACCGCCGCCGTGCGGGTGCTCGTCGTCGACGACGGCTCGGCCGACGCCCCCGCGCTGGCCGCCGTCGCCGCCGCGGGCGGGGCCGAGGTGCTGCGGCACGACCGCTCGCTGGGGCCCGCCGCCGCGCGGAACACCGGGCTGCGCGCCGCGTCGACCCCCGGCGTCGCCTTCCTCGACTCCGACTGCGTGCCCCGGCCGGGCTGGCTGGCGACCCTGCTGCCGCACCTCGCCGACCCGCGGCTGGCCGTCGTCGCGCCGCGGATCACCGCCCTGCCGGCCGCGGACCCCGGCTGGGTGACCGCCTACGAGACGGCGGTCAGCGCCCTGGACGTGGGCCCGCACCCGGGACCGGTCGCGCCGCTGTCGGGCCTGTCCTACCTGCCCAGCGCGGCGCTGCTGGTCCGGCGGGCGGCGCTGGGGGAGGGCTTCGACGCGGGCATGCGGGTGGCCGAGGACGTCGACCTGGTGTGGCGGCTGGCCGCGGCCGGCTGGCGCGTGCGCTACGAGCCGGCCGCGCGCGTGGACCACGAGCACCCGTCGTCCACCGGCGCGTGGCTGCGCCGGCGGGCGGTCTACGGCACCGGGGCGGCACCGCTGGCCGCCCGGCACGGCCGCGCCGTCGCCCCGGTGGTCGTGAGCCCGTGGTCGGCGGCCGCGCTGGCCCTGGCGCTGGCCGGCGGGCGCGCCGGCCGGGTGCTGGCGGCCGCCGTCCTCGGCGACGCGACGGTCCGCCTCGCGCACCGGGCCGCCGGCCCGGACCGCCGGCCCCCGTACGGCCTGGCCGCGGCGCTGGTGCTGCGCGGCACGGCCGCGGCCGGCCGCACGCTGGCCCGCTCGGCCACCCGGCACCACTGGCCGCTGACCGCCGCCGCGGCGCTGGCCTCCCGCCGCGCGCGGCGGGCCGCGCTGGCCGTCGCCGCCGCCGACGCCGTCCTCGCCTGGTGGCCGCACCGGGCCGCGGTGGACCCGGTGCGCTTCGCCGCCGCCCGCCGGCTGGAGGACCTGGCCTACGGCGCGGGGCTGTGGGCGGGCGCGCTGCGCCGCCGCGACCCGGCCGCGCTGCTCCCCGCGCGACCGCCGGCGGTCTGACGCCCGGCCCGTCCCTGGTGCATTCGTGCGATCCGGGTCACCATGTGCGGGCCATGACACTCACTGCGGGGGACACGCCGTGACCAGCGCCAGCCCGTGGCTCGCGCTGCCCGAGGGACGCCCCACGCCCGGGCTGACCCGCCGCCTGCGCGCGGCGCACGAGACGCTGGTGACCCGCGGCGCCCCGCCGCCCCGGCCGGACGTGCGGTCGGTGGTCTGGGACTCCTGGCGGCGCAGCCTGGGCAGCGGCGTCGACCCGGACGGGCAGGGCCCGCCGGTCGACCTGCTCGACGACGACCTGGCCGCCTACCGCGCCGCCCACCCCCTGGCCCCGGTGCTGCCGGTGATCCGCCGGCTGCTGGTCGAGGACGCCGAGGCCGACCGGATGATCGTCGCGGTCACCGACGCCGACGGCCGGATGCTGTGGGTGGAGGGCGAGCGCCGCCTGCGCTCGCTGGCCGAGAGCATGAACTTCGTCGCCGGCGCCCGGTGGTCCGAGGAGGTCGCCGGCACCAACGCCCCCGGCACCGCGCTGGCCCTCGACCACCCGGTGCAGATCTACGGCAGCGAGCACTACCGCCGGCCGGTGCAGCCGTGGAGCTGCTCGGCCGCGCCGGTGCACCACCCGGTCACCGGCGTGCTGCTCGGCGCCATCGACGTCACCGGCGGCGACCACGTCGCCAGCCCGCACGTGCTCACCCTCGTCCGCGCGACCGTGGCCGCCGTCGAGTCGGAGCTGCGCTGGCTGCACCGCGAGGAGCAGCGCGACGCCGCCCGCGGCCACCGCCCCGCGCCGCCGGTGCGGCCCGCCGCACCCCGGCTGGACGTGCTCGGCCGCGAGCGCGCCCGCCTGACCCTGCCCGGCGGCCCGGTCGAGCTCTCGCTGCGCCACTCCGAGCTGCTGCTCCTGCTCGCCGAGGCGGCCGCCGCGGGGGAGGGCCGCAGCACCGAGCAGCTGGCCGCCGAGTGCCACGCCGGCGACACCGCCGCGGTCACCGTGCGCGCCGAGCTGTCCCGGCTGCGCCGGCTGGTCGGCGACGACCTGGTCGGCTCGCGCCCCTACCGGCTGCTGCGCCCGCTGGAGACCGACCTGGAGGCGGTGCGCCGGCTGCTCGACCGCGGGGCCGTCGCCGCGGCGCTGGACCGCTACCCCGGCCCGGTGCTGCCCCGCTCGACGGCACCCGGCGTCGCCCTCGCCCGCCGCCGCCTGGTCGCCGCCCTGCGCGGCGCCGTGATCGGCAGCCGCCGGCCCGAGCTGCTGCTGCGCTGGACCGCCCTGCCCGAGGCCCGCGACGACGCCGCCGCCTGGCAGGCCTGCCTCGAGGCGCTGCCGGCCGGGTCCCCGCGCCGCAGCACGGTCGCCGCCCACCTCCTCGCCCTCCGGCGGACCTCCCGCGCCTGACCCCCGGGCGGCAGAAATGGCCATTTCTGTCGCCCCAGGGAATACGGGCCGACGGCGTTCACTTGGCACGGTCACGTGAGTGCCAGCACCGCCGCCCCGCCCGCTCCCGCGACCTCGTCCCTGGCCACCCCGCGGGTGGCCGTCGCGCTGGTCGCGCTCGCGCTCGGCGGGTTCGCGATCGGCACCACCGAGTTCGTCACGATGGGGCTGCTGCCCGACATCGCCGACGGCGTCGGCGTGGACATCCCGACCGCCGGCCACGTCATCTCCGCCTACGCGCTCGGCGTCGTCGTCGGCGCGCCGGTCATCGCCGCGCTGGGCGCCCGGCTGCCCCGCCGCGCGCTGCTCGTCGGGCTCATGGCCGCCTTCCTCGCCGGCAACGCGCTGAGCGCGCTCGCCCCCGGGTCGGCGTCGCTGCTGCTGGCCCGGTTCGTCAGCGGCCTGCCGCACGGTGCCTACTTCGGCGTCGCCTCGCTGGTCGCCGCGTCCCTGGTGCCGCCGTCGCTGCGCGGCCGCGCGGTGAGCACGGTGATGCTCGGGCTGGCCGTGGCCAACGTCGCCGGCGTCCCCGCCGCCACCTGGCTCGGGCAGACGCTGGGCTGGCGCTCGGCCTACTGGGCCGTCGTGGTCCTCGCCGCGCTCACCGTCGCGGCCGTGCTCGCCGTCGTCCCGTCCACGCCCGGCTCCCGCGAGGCCAGCGTGCGGGCCGAGCTCGGCGCGCTGCGCCGGCCGCAGGTGCTGCTCACGCTGGCCGTGGCCACCGTCGGGTTCGGCGGCATGTTCGCCGTCTACAGCTACGTCGCGCCGCTGACCACCGAGGTCACCGGGCTCTCGCGCGGCGTCGTCCCGTGGGTGCTGCTCGCCTTCGGCATCGGCGGCGTGGTGGGGACCGCGCTCGGCGGGCGGCTGGCCGACATCGCGCTGTTCCGCTCGCTGGTCGCCACCCTCGTCGCCCTCGCCGCCCTGCTGGCGCTGGTCGGCCCGGCCGCCGGCACCGGCCCGACCCTGCTGGCCGCGATCTTCCTGCTGGCGGTCGCCGCGTCGACGCTGGTCGTCTGCCTGCAGCTGCGGCTGATGGAGGTCGCCGGGGAGGCGCAGATGCTCGGCGCCGCGCTCAACCACTCGGCGCTCAACGCGGCCAACGCCCTCGGCGCGTGGCTGGGCGGCGTGGTCATCGCCGCCGGGTACGGCTACACCGCGCCGAGCCTGGTCGGCGTCGGGCTGGCGGTCCTGGGCCTGGTCGCGCTGGCCGGCAGCGCGGCGCTGCGGCGGCGGGAGCTGCGCGCCGTCGCCGCCTGAGGCGCGCTGCAACGGGCCTGCAACCTCTCCGCTGCGGCCCACCCGACCGCCTCGGTGCCGCAGCTGCGGAGTCTCGGGAAGCAGTCCCCCGCAACTGCGGGTCAGCGGGTCGCCCGGTCACAGGTAAGCGTGGCCTAAGTCACTCCGCCGTTGACAGACTCCGCCGCGGAGCGCCCGCGGGGCCGGGCGCGATCGCCTGCTGCAACGGAGCGGAGGATCCATGACCCAGGTCAGCATGAGGGTCGACGGCGTGACCTACACCGACGAGGTCGAACCCCGGACCCTGCTGGTCCACCACCTGCGCGAGGCCCTCGGCAAGGTGGGCACCGTCGTCGGCTGCGACACCAGCAACTGCGGCGCCTGCACCGTGCACCTGGACGGGCGGGCCGTGAAGTCCTGCACCGTCCTCGCCGTCCAGGCCGACGGCGCCGAGGTCACCACCATCGAGGGGATCGGCAGCGAGGGCGCCCTGCACCCGGTGCAGAAGGCCTTCCACGAGATGCACGGTCTCCAGTGCGGCTTCTGCACGCCGGGGATGATCATGGCCTCGATCGACCTGCTGAAGGAGAACCCGAGCCCCAGCGAGACCGAGGTCCGCGAGGGCATCGAGGGCAACCTCTGCCGCTGTACCGGCTACCAGAACATCGTCCGCGCGGTGCAGCAGGCCGCGGGGGAGATGTCCGGCTCCTCCGAGACCCTGGGAGCGCAGGCATGACCGTCACCGAGGACGCGGCCACCACCCAGACCCCGGCCCCGGACAAGGAGGTCGGGAAGGCCCGCCGCCGCAAGGAGGACGCCCGCCTCATCACCGGGCGCACCACCTGGACCGACAACATGGTCCTGCCCGGGATGCTGCACCTCAGCGTCGTGCGCAGCCCCGTGGCGCACGCCCGCATCACCTCCATCGACGTCTCCGCGGCGAAGGAGGCCCCCGGCGTCGTCGCGGTGTTCACCGGCCGCGACCTCGCCGACGAGCAGGGCTCCATCCCCTGCGCCTGGCCGGTCACGGCGGACATGAAGAACCCCGGCCACCCCTCGATCGCCGTCGACGGCGTGAACCACGTCGGCGAGGCGGTGGCGGTCATCGTCGCCCGCTCGCGCACCGCGGCCGCCGACGCCGTCGAGCTGGTCGACGTCGACTACGAGACGCTGCCGCCGGTCCTCGACATGGAGGAGGCCGTCCGCGACGGCGCCGAGCTGGTGCACGACGAGCTCGGCACCAACACCAGCTACCACTTCGTCTTCGACGCCGGCGAGGCCGGCACGGGCGTGGACACCGAGCAGGCCTTCGCCGACGCCGAGGTCGTCGTCAGCCGGCGGTTCGTCAACCAGCGGCTGATCCCGGCGTTCATGGAGCCGCGCTCGGTCGTCGTGCAGCCCCAGGGCGAGAACTTCACGCTGTGGTCGGCCACCCAGATCCCGCACGTGCTGCGGGTGATGCTGGCGATGGTCACCGGCATCCCGGAGCACAAGCTGCGCGTCGTCGCCCCCGACGTCGGCGGCGGCTTCGGCGGCAAGCTGCAGGTCAACCCCGAGGAGGTCCTCGCGCTGCTGATCGCGCGCCGCCTCGGCAAGCCGGTCAAGTGGACCGAGACCCGCAGCGAGTCGCTGATGACCGCCCACCACGGCCGCGACCAGATCCAGTACATCGACGTCGCCGCCGACCGCGAGGGCAACGTCAAGGGCCTGCGCGTGCGGCTGCTCGCCGACATGGGCGCCTACCTGCGGCTGATCACCCCGGGCGTGCCGGCGCTGGGCGCGTTCATGTTCCCGGGCATCTACAAGTTCCCGGCCTACCGGTTCGAGTGCGACGGCGTCTTCACCAACAAGGTCCCCACCGACGCCTACCGCGGCGCCGGCCGGCCCGAGGCCACCTTCGCCGTCGAACGGATCATGGACGAGCTCGCCGTCGAGCTCGGGATGGACCCGCTGGAGCTGCGGCGGAAGAACTGGATCGACGCCGCGGAGTTCCCGTTCACCACGGTCGCGGGCCTCGAGTACGACAGCGGCGACTACGACTCGGCCACCCAGCAGGCGCTGGACCTGCTCGGCTACACGGAGCTGCGCGAGGAGCAGCGCCGCCGGCGCGAGTCGAACGACCCGGTGCAGCTGGGCATCGGCTTCTCCACCTTCACCGAGATGTGCGGCCTGGCGCCCTCCCGGGTGCTCGGCTCACTCTCCTACGGCGCGGGCGGCTGGGAGTCGGCGTCGATCCGGATGCTGCCCACCGGCAAGGTCGAGGTGGTCACCGGCTCGACGCCGCACGGCCAGGGCCACGAGACGGCGTGGAGCCAGCTGGTCGCCGACCAGCTCGGCGTGCCGTTCGAGGACGTCGAGGTGCTGCACGGCGACACCGCCGTCGCCCACAAGGGCATGGACACCTACGGCTCGCGCTCGCTGGTCGTCGGCGGCACCGCGGTGGTCAAGGCCGCCGACAAGGTGATCGCCAAGGCCCGCCGGGTTGCCGCGCACCTGCTCGAGGCCAACGAGGACGACCTGGACTTCTCCGGCGGGAAGTTCACCGTCCGGGGGACGCCGGGCACCGGGATGTCGATCCAGGAGATCGCGCTCGCCGTCTTCGCCGCGCACGACTACCCCGAGGACATCGAGCCCTCGATCGACGCGGACGCGACCTTCGACCCGGTCAACTTCTCCTTCCCGCACGGCACGCACGTGTGCGCGATGGAGGTCGACACCGAGACCGGGTTCGTCAAGATCCGCAAGTACGCCTGCGTCGACGACGTCGGCACGATCGTCAACCCGCTCATCGTCGAGGGGCAGGTGCACGGCGGCCTGGCCCAGGGCATCGCGCAGGCGCTGTACGAGGAGGCCGTCTACGACGCCGACGGCAACCTCACCACCGGCACCTTCGTCGACTACCTGGTCCCCTCGGCCGCCGACCTGCCGCACTTCGACACCGGCAACACCGTGCACGTGGCGCCGGGCAACCCGATCGGCGCCAAGGGCGTGGGTGAGGCCGGCTGCATCGCCAGCACCCCGGCGGTGGTCAACGCCGCGCTGGACGCCGTCCGGCACCTCGGCGTGCAGGACATCCGGATGCCGCTGACCCCCGAGCGGGTGTGGCGGGCCATCCACGAGGGCGGTGACGGCGGGGACCGGGCCACGGCCGGGTCCAACGCCTACGGCGGCGCCCAGACCGAGACCACCGCCGGTGTCTCGACCCCGCAGTCCGCTCTCGGAGGTGACCGGTGATCTGCCGACACGACGAAGGAGTAGAGCCGTGATCCCCGCCCCGTTCGAGTACGTCCGGCCGACGACGGTCGAGGAGGCCGTCCAGGCGGTCGCCGAGGGCGGCGAGGACGTCAAGGTGATGGCCGGCGGGCAGTCGCTCATCCCGGTCATGCGGCTGCGCCTGGCCGCGCCGGAGACGATCGTCGACCTCGGCCGGGTGGCGGAGATGCGCGGCGTCCGCGAGGAGGGCGACTCACTGGTCATCGGCGCGATGACCACGCACGCCGACGTCCTCACCGACCCGCTGATCGCGCAGCACGCGAAGCTCGTCGCGGAGGCGACCGAGACGGTGGCCGACCGGCAGACCCGCCGGCGCGGCACCTTCGGCGGCGCCCTGGCGCACGCCGACCCGGCCGGTGACCTGCCGGCGGTGGCGCTCGCGCTGGACGCCGAGATGGTCATCGCCGGGCCGGGCGGGCGCCGCACGGTGCCCGCGCGGGAGTTCTTCGTCGACTACCTGACCACCGCCCTCGACGAGGGGGAGGTCCTGGTCGAGATCCGGGTGCCCAAGCTGGCCGGCGACTGGGGCGTGCGCTACGAGAAGTTCAACCGCGTGGCGCAGGCGTGGTCGATCGTCGCGGTCGCCGCGGCGGTGCGGCGCGAGAACGGGCACATCGCCGAGGCGCGGATCGGGCTGACCAACATGGGCCCGACCCCGCTGCGGGCGTCGGCGACCGAGGCCGCGCTGTCCGGCGCCGCCGCGTCCCCGGACGCGGTGGCATCCGCGGCGCGGTCGGCGGCCGAGGGCACCAGCCCGAGCAGCGACCTCAACGCCCAGGCCGACTACCGCGAGCACCTCGCCCAGGTGCTCACCCGCCGCGCGGTCACCGCCGCCGCCGGGCTGTAGCGTCCGACACAACCCCGGCTCCCGCCCGTCCCCTCGGCCGGCCCGCCCTCCCGGGCGGACCGGCCGAGGTCCGTTCCCCACCCCGGAGGTCGCACCGTGCAGCTGGAGAACTCGTTCACCGTCCCCGTGCCCGTCGACGAGGCCTGGCGGGTCCTGCTCGACATCGAGCGGATCGCCCCGTGCATGCCCGGCGCCGCGCTCGACTCGGTCTCCGGCGACGACTTCACCGGCCGGGTCAAGGTCAAGCTCGGCCCGATCAACCTGACCTACCAGGGCAAGGCGTCGTTCGTGGAGAAGGACGAGGCCGCGCACCGCGCCGTCATCGACGCGCGCGGCAAGGACCAGCGCGGCAACGGCACGGCGGCGGCCACCATCACCGCCCGGCTCCAGGGCGAGGGGACGACGACGCGGGTCGACGTCCTCACCGACCTCAACATCACCGGCCGCCCGGCCCAGTTCGGCCGCGGCGTCATGACCGACGTCGGCAACAAGCTGCTCGGCCAGTTCGCCGACAAGCTCGCCGCCCAGCTGGCCAGCGGCGACGACGTGACCGTGGACCAGGCGGCGGCCGCCGAGCAGCAGGAGCCGACCGTTGCCGGCACGGTCGCCGCCACCGCGGCCGGGGTCGCCGAGGAGGTCGCCCAGTCGGTCGAGCAGGTGCCCGGCGACAACGCGGTCGCCGCGAAGGTGCGCCAGACAGGCACCGCCGCGCGGGAGGCCGCGGCGTCCGCGACGGAGGCCGCGCGCAAGCCGGGCAAGAAGACGCCGGCGAAGAAGGCCGCCGCGGCGTCGTCCCCGTCGCCCACGGAGACCGCACCGATCACCGCCCCGGTCACCGGCGCCACCGACACCGTCTCGATCCCCGCGGTGTCGGACACCGCGCCGGCCGCGTCCGACGCCGCCCCGGCGGCCTCGGACACCGCGCCGGCCGCGGCGGTCGGCGGGCCGGTGCCGAGCACGCCGCCGACGCGCAACACCGCCCCGCCGAGCCGGCCGGGCACCGGCGCCCCGCCGCGCAGCACCCCGGCCGCGACGCCGGTGCGCCCCCAGCCGGCCGCGGAGCCCGAGCCGATCGACCTGCTCGAGGTGGCCGGCGGCGCCGCGCTCGCCCGTTACGCCGGCCCCGGCGCCGCCGTCCTCGCGGTGCTGCTGCTCATCCTGTTCGCGGCCCGCCGCCGCCGTTCCTGAGCGCCCCGCCCACCGTGTCGATCATCGGACGCGTGCACGGGCGGGCGGCGTGTCCGCGGGTGTCGCGTGCACGCAGCCGATGATCAACTCCTGACGGCGGCGAGCTCCTCCAGCCAGGCCAGCGCGGCGGCGGCCACGGCCTCGGGCGCCTTCCCCAGCGAGTGGTCGCCCGGCACCGCGCGCACCGATGCCGCCGGCACGCCGTCCAGGGCCGCGGCGACCTCCACGGGCCGGCCGAACGCGTCGGTCTCGCCCTGGACGACGACCAGGGGCACGCCGGCGCCGGTGAGCTCGCCCGCTCGGCTGCGCTCGGGACGGCCCGGCGGGTGCAGCGGGAACGCCAGCGTCAGGACGCCGTCCGCGCCCAGCGCCGTCGCCGTCCGGCAGGCCACCCGGGCACCGGCGCTGCGCCCGCCGAACACCAGCGGGCCGGTCAGCGCGCCGCCGGCCCGCAGCGCCTCCACCACGGCGGTCCAGGCGACGTCGAGGCGCGGTGGGGCGGGCGCGATCCGCTTGCCGGCCACCCGCCACGGCTGCTCGACCCGCAGCACCCGCCAGCCCGCCGCGGCGGCCGAGGCCGTGACGGCGACGAGGTCGGCCGACCCGGCGCCCCCGCCGGCGCCGTGCCCGAGCACGAGGGTGCCGCGGGCGCCATCGACCGGGCCGTCGGCGTGCACCGCGGCCGGGCCGAGCGGGGTGGCGACCGGGGCGGGGGAGCTCACAGCGCCAGGAGCGCGTCGACCGCCCCGGCGAGGTCCGGGGCGACGACGGCCGGCGCGGGGTAGCCCGGCGGGTAGACGCGCTCGCTGCGCGGGAACCACGCCCCGGTGAGGCCGGCTCGCTCGGCGCCGAGCACGTCCCAGCCGTGGGCTGCGACCAGCGCCATCCGCGACGGCTCGACCCCGCAGGCGCCCGCGGCCCACAGGTAGGCCGCGCGGGAGGGCTTCCAGGCGCGCACGGTCTCGCTGGTCAGCGTCCGCTCGACCAGCGGCGTGACCCCGCCGCGCTCCAGCCCCGCCTCGGCCACGCCGGGGGAGCCGTGCGACAGCGTCACCACCCGCACGCCGGCGTCGTGGAGGCGGCGCAGCGCGGGCTCGACGTCCGGGTGCGGCGAGAGCTCGAGGAAGGCGTCGGCGACCTCCGCGCGGGCGCCGTCGGGCAGGTCGGTGAGCTGGGCCAGCGCCGAGTCGAAGGCGGCGCGGAAGGGCAACCAGACACCGGCGACCGTGGCCGCCGTCCCGGTGTGCAGGGTGCGGCCGAACACGGTGGGCAGCAGCTCCGCGGGCTGCCCGTGCTCGACGAGCGCGGCGCCGACGGGGGAGAGGTCGAGCAGCGTCTCGTTGACGTCGAACGCGACGACCTCGGGGCGCGTCACGCGTCGGCGCTGCGCGGGTCCTCGGCGCGGCCCGCGGTGGTCTGCCGCCGCCGGTGGTGGCGGACGTCCTTCACCCGCTTGTAGACCAGGTAGCCCACGCCCAGGACGACGACGGCGACGACGACGTAGTCCAGGTAGTGCAGGTTCGCCTCGATGAAGTCGCGGGCCAGCCAGCCCAGCGTCACCAGGACGGTGTTCCAGATCAGGCTGCCGGCCGCGGAGTAGAGGAGGAACTGGCCGAACGGCATCCGCACCACGCCCGCGGGCACGGAGATGAAGCTGCGCACGATGGGCACCATGCGGCCGAAGAACACCGCGGAGCGGCCGTGCCGCTCGAACCAGGCGAAGGTCTTGTCGACGTCGGCGGTCTCCACCAGCGGCAGCCGGTCGAGGAAGGCGTGCGAGCGGCGCGGGCCGAGCGCCCGGCCGACGTAGTAGAAGAAGATCGCACCCAGGATCGAGCCGATCGTCGCGCAGCCGACCACCGCGACGAACGCCCACGGGCTGTCGATGAGCACACCGGCCGCCCCGAGGACGGCCTCGCTGGGGATCGGCGGGATGACCGTCTCCAGCAGGATGCTGAACCCGACGCCGATCGGACCGAGCGTGTCCACGAGCGAGAGCAGCCAGGCGGTGAGCCCACCCTGGTCGGAGGATGCCGCAGCGGCCAGGAAGGACATGGCTCCCACGGTACGGGCGGTGCCCGGACGTCGCCCGGACCTCGGAGCGCTGCCCGGACGGCCGGGACGGATGGGGCTAGCGTGCCGCCCATGCGCCAGCGCCTCACCGCCCGGGCCGTCGTCGTGGGGGACCGGGCGGGCACCGTCGTGCCGGACGCCGTCGTCGACGTCGAGGACGGGCGCATCGCGTGGGCCGGCGCGGCCGCCGACGCCCCGCCGGCCGGGGACGCCGAGGTCGTGGCGCTGCCCGGCCTGCTCGTGCCGGGGCTGGTGAACGCCCACTCGCACGCGCCGATGGTGCTGTTCCGCGGCCAGGGCGAGGGGCTGCCGCTGGACCGCTGGCTGCGCGAGGTGATGTGGCCGCGGGAGGCGCGGCTGACCGGCGACGACGTCGAGGTGGCGATGACCGCCGCCTCGGCGGAGATGCTGCGCGGCGGGGTCACCGCCAGCGTGGAGATGTACTTCGCGCCCGAGCGGATCGCCGCGGCGGTCGGGGCCACCGGCGCCCGGGTGGTGGTCGCGGCGCCGATGGTGCCGCTGCCGGGCATGCCGCCGCTGGAGGAGCAGATGGCCGCCGCGGTGGACCTGGCCGGGCACGCCGACGCGGACGGCCTGGTGGAGTACGGCCTGGGCCCGCACGCGGCCTACACCGTCCCGCTGCCCCTGCTGCGCCGCGCCGCCGAGATCACCCGCGAGCACGGGATGCTGCTGCACCTGCACGTGGCCGAGACCGCCACCGAGGGCGACGGCCTGCTCGCCGCGCACGGGCTGTCGGTGCCCGCGCTGCTGGCCGCGCACGACGTCCTGGGCGGGCGGGTGCTGGCCGCGCACTGCGTGCACCTCGACGACGCCGACCTGGAGCTGTGGGCCGAGTACGACGTCGCCGTCGCGCACTGCCCGGCCAGCAACGCCAAGCTCGCCAGCGGCATCGCGCCGGTCCGGGCGATGCTCGACCGCCGGATCCGGGTGGGCCTGGGCACCGACGGGCCGGCGTCCAACGACGGGCTGGACCTGCTCGCCGACGTGCGCCTGGCCGCGGGGCTGGCCCGGCTGCGCGAGTCCTCGGCCACGGCGCTCACCGCCGCGGAGGCGTTCTGGCTGGCCACCGGCGGGGCCGCCGAGGCGATCGGCCGCCCCGACCTCGGCCAGGTCGAGGCGGGCCGGCGCGCGGACCTCGTGCACGTGGACACCCGCGACCTCGCCTTCGAGCCGGTCGGGGACCAGACCGACCTGCTCACCCACCTGGTCTGGTCGGGCGCCTCCCGGCTGGTCCGCGACGTGTGGGTCGGCGGCCGGCAGGTGGTCGCCGACGGCGAGGTGACCACCGTGGACGTGGACGCGCTGCGCACCGAGGTCGCCGGGCGGGCGGCCCGGCTGGCCCGCTAGGCCTGCGGGGCGGGGCCGGTCCAGGTGTAGAGGTGGCCGTCGACGACGACGGTCACCCAGCCCTCGCACAGCAGCGCCGGCTCGCCGGTGAGGTCGGGCCAGGTGCCGCCGCCGTCCCACGGCATCCCCGGCCGTGGCAGCGGCGTGCAGTCCGCGGGCGGGACGGTGCCGGGCGGCAGGGCCATGTCGGCCCGGACGCTGCCGTCGGCCGGGCCGTACGCCTCGCCCGGCCGGACGACGGTGACGCCGGAGCCGACCCCGCGGGTCCACCACGGCACGGTGTCCTCGGGCGTCCCGGCGGCCTCGGCGACGTCGCGGGTGTCGGTGTGCCCCTGCAGCTCGGCCACCATCGCGCCGAAGCCCTGCACGCCGGCGGGCATCGTCACCAGCACGCCGGCTCCCGCGGCCGCGGCGACCGCGACCGTCCCCGCCAGCGTGCCCAGGACCACCTTCACCGCCGTGCCGGGCACCGCGGGCCTCCTCTCGTCGGGCCACCGGCCGGTGGCGGGACGAGCCTCGGTCGGGAGGCCCTGCGCGGGCGTCGGCGCCGGGGATGATCCCGGCGGGGACCGGCAGTCCGCCGGGGGAGGACCCGGGGTGCGACGCGGGCTGGAGGACCGGGCCGCGCGCCGGTTGACTGCGGCGCATGGTGGCGTCCCTGCGGGTCCTGACCCTCAACGTGCTCGGGCCGGCCAACCCGGACTGGGAACGGCGCAGCGCGCTGATCGGGGAGACGCTGCGCCGGCTGGACGCCGACGTCGTCGCGCTGCAGGAGGTGCCCGTCTCCGACGGCACCGTCGAGGAGTTGCTCGGCCCCGGCTACTCCGTGACCCCCTTCTCCCGGGCCGCCGACGACGGCGTGGGCGGCGTGCTGGCCACGCGGGCACCGCACCGGGTGGTCGAGGAGGTCGACCAGCGCTGCACGCCGCGGGCGCGCGACCTGCCGTGGTGCGCGACGCTGCTCGCCGAGGTGGACACCGCGGTCGGCCGCGTCCTGGTCGCCCACCACAAGCCGAGCTGGCAGTTCGGCTACGAGGCGGAGCGCGAGCAGCAGGCCCTCGCCGCCGCGCGGGCGGTCGAGCGCCTCGCCGGCGGGGTCGACCACGCCGTCCTCCTGGGCGACCTCGACGCCACCCCGGACGCCGCCAGCACGCAGTTCCTGCGCGGGCGCCGGTCGCTGGACGGGACGAGCGTCTGCTTCCAGGACGCCTGGGAGACCCTGCACCCGGCCGACCCCGGGTTCACCTTCGACGCCCGGAACCCGCTGGTGCGGGCGGGGGAGGTGGCCACCGCGGTGAGCCGGCGCATCGACTGGGTGCTGGTGCGCAGCGGCGTGCACGGGCCGACGCTGCAGGTCCGCTCGTGCGCCCGGGTGCTGGACGAGCCGGTCGCCGGCGTCTGGGCCAGCGACCACCACGGCGTCGTCGCCGACCTCGACCTGCCCGGCCACCCGCCGGGCTCGTGGGCTGCTCAACCGATCGGTTGACAAGGGGGGCCAGGGGTCCTACCGTTGTGTTCAACCGAGAGGTTGACGAAGGAGGTCGCAGGTGACGGCGGATCCGCTCTCCCGGGTGTTCGCGGCGCTGGCCGACCCGACGCGGCGCGACATGGTCGCGCGGCTCGCGGTCGGTGACGCGACGGTGGGCGAGCTCGCCGCCCCCTACGACGTGACCGTGCAGGCGGTCTCCAAGCACCTGAAGGTGCTCGAGGACGCCGGCCTGGTCAGCCGCAGCCGGGAGGCCCAGCGCCGTCCGGTGCACCTGGAGGCGGAGGTGTTCGACCTGATGACCAAGTGGATCGAGCGCTACCGGCGCCAGGCCGAGGAGCGCTACCGCCGCCTCGACGACGTCCTCCGGTCCCTGCCGGACGACGTCCCCCCACCCACCGCCCAGGAGGACCGGCCATGACCACCAGCACGCGTGAGACGCAGATCGCCGCCGACCCCGAGGTCCCGCTGATCCGCATCACCCGCGAGTTCGACGCCCCGCGCGGCAAGGTGTTCCGCGCGCACACCGACCCGGACCTGCTCGTGCGGTGGCTGGGCCCGCGCGGGCTGGAGATGCGCATCGACCACTACGACTGCCGCACCGGCGGCTCCTACCGCTACGTGCACAGCGACGCGAACGGCGAGTACGGGTTCCACGGCTGCTTCCACGAGGTCCGGCCCGACGAGCTGATCGTGCAGACGTTCACCTTCGAGGGGCAGCCCGACGGCGTCGCCCTGGAGAAGCTCGTGCTCGAGGACCTCGGCGACGGCCGCACCCGGCTCACCGCCACCTCGCTGTGCGACTCCTTCGCCGACCGCGACGCGATGCTCGCCAGCGGCATGGAGGTCGGCATCGTCGAGGGCTACGAGCGGCTCGACGAGGTGCTCGCGCGTGGCTGAGCGCGCCGTGGAGATGAAGCTCGAGCTCGTCCCGCTCCCGGTCGCCGACGTCGACCGGGCGAAGGCCTTCTACGCCGACCGGCTGGGCTTCACCGTCGACGTCGACGTGCGCCCGGCCGACGGCGTGCGGGTGGTCCAGCTGACCCCGCCGGGCTCGGCCTGCTCCGTCGGCTTCGGCACCGGCCTGGCGGCGTACGAGGGCACCCCCGGCTCGGTCCGGGCGCTGCACCTCGTCGTCGCCGACATCGAGCGCGCCCGTGCGGACCTGGTCGGCCGGGGTGTCGACGTGGGGCCCGTGGTGGACGTGGGAGGCGGGGTGAAGTACGCGGCGGTCACCGACCCGGACGGCAACACCCTGACCCTGCAGGAGATGGCCTGGCGGACGGGCGACGCCTTCTAGGCGCGCAGCGAGATCGTCTCCCCGCGCAGGACGGTCCGCAGCTGCCCGGGCGCCCGCCGCTCGGCGACCTCCCGCACGAAGTCGCCGAGCGGCGAGGCGAACCGGTCGTAGTCGTCGTAGTGCACCGGCACCGTGACCGGCGGCTTCAGCAGCTCGACCAGGTCGGCGCCCTGCCGGCCGTCCATGGTCACGGTGACGCCCAGCGCCTTCGTCCCGCCCAGGTGCGGCACGACGACGTCGAGCGGCCCGCAGCGCTCCAGCACCTCGCCCAGCCACGGGCGGAACAGCGTGTCGCCCGTGACGTAGCCGCGCCAGGACACCCCGCCGTCGCGGACCAGCTCCAGCACGCTGCCCATCACCGGCGGCAGCACCCGCGCCAGCGGGCCGGGGCCGTGGACGCCGGGCACCGAGGTGATCCGCAGCGTCTCCCCGCCGCGGGTGAGCTCGTGCACCTGCCACGGCCGCAGGTCCGCGGTGGCCGAGAAGCCGCGCGAGGACAGCGTGCGCGCGGCCGCCGGGGTGGTGACGACCGGCGTCGCCTTGTCGATGGTCGCGTAGGCGACCCGGTCCCAGTGGTCGCCGTGCAGGTGGGACAGCAGGACGGCGTCGAGGTCGGGCAGGTCCTCGGGCAGCAGCGCCGGATCGGTCAGCCGCTTGGCGAACAGCCCCTTGCCCAGGTAGACCCGCTCCCCGCGCCGGACGAAGTTCGGGTCGGTGAGCAGGGTGAACCCGCCCAGCCGCAGCAGCGTCGTCGCGTTGCCGCCGAAGGTGAGGGTGACGTCGGCGGCGCTCTCGTCGGTGGGCGCGGAGCTGCGGTCGGCGCTGCCCGGGTCGGCGGTCATGCCCCGGCGGCTACCCGTCAGCCGTCGTCCCGCAACCCCGGCCGGCCTTGTCGGCGGGTCCGTGGCCGCGGGAGGGTGCCTCCGGCGAGGACCCGTCGCAGGACCCAGGAGGAGCCCCGATGAGCCAGGTCGACCCGTCCGTCCCGCCGAGCGGCACCGGCTGCGCCGACTGCGACGCCACCGGCGGCTGGTGGTTCCACCTGCGCCGGTGCGCCGCCTGCGGCCACGTGGGCTGCTGCGACTCCTCGCCGTCGCAGCACGCCTCGGCGCACGCCACGGGCACCGGGCACCGGTTCGCGCAGAGCTTCGAGCCGGGGGAGGACTGGACCTGGGACTACGCCGCCGGGGAGTTCGGCGGGGACCTCCGGCTCGCGCCGCCGACGTCGCGCCCGGTGGGCCAGCCGGCGCCCGGGCCCGCCGGCCGGGTGCCCGCGGACTGGCAGCGCCACCTGCACCACTGAGGGCCGGGCGGGGAGGACCCGGCTGGTAGACAGGGGCGGTGGTGTCGTCCCGGGACGTCGACGAGTCCTTCCTCGCCCTGCCCCTCTCCGCGCTCACCGAGGCGGCGCTGACCCGAGCGGTCGACCTCGGCTGCGAGCACGCCGACATCCGGGTGGAGCGCATCCGCACCCAGTCGATCAGCCTGCGCGACGCGCGCCTGGAGGCGCTGGCCGACGGCGAGGACCTCGGCCTGGCCGTCCGCGTGGTGCACGAGGGCACCTGGGGGTTCGCCGCGGGCGTCGTGCTCACCGCGGCCGAGGCGGTGCGGCTGGCCGAGCAGGCGGTCGCCGTCGCGCAGGTGTCCGCGGCGCTGGCCACCGACCGGGTCGAGCTCGCCCCGGAGCCGCAGCACGAGGGCTCCTGGGTGTCCTCCTACGACGTCGACCCCTTCGAGGTGCCCGACGCGGAGAAGACCGCGCTGCTCACCGAGCTGTCCGAGCGGCTGCTGGCCGCCGACGGCGTCGAGCACGTGCAGTCCGGGTGCATGCACGTCAAGGAGCAGAAGTACTACGCCGACACCAACGGCACCCGGACCCGCCAGCAGCGGGTGCGCATCACGCCGGAGTTCACCGCGCTCACCGTCGACCGGGCCACCGGCGCGTTCGAGAGCATGCGGACCCTCGCCCCTCCGTTCGGCCGCGGCTGGGAGTACCTCACCGAGGACCACTTCGACTGGGACGCCGAGCTGGCGCAGATCCCCGAGCTGCTGCGGGAGAAGACCAAGGCGCCGTCGGTGGAGCCGGGCCGCTACGACCTCGTCGTCGACCCCTCCAACCTGTGGCTGACCATCCACGAGTCCGTCGGCCACGCCACCGAGCTGGACCGGGCGCTGGGCTACGAGGCCGCCTACGCCGGCACGTCGTTCGCGACCGTCGACGGGCTGGGCAGCCTGCGCTACGGCTCGGAGCTCATGCACGTCACCGGCGACCGGACCGTCGAGCACGGGCTGTCGAGCATCGGCTGGGACGACGAGGGCGTCGAGGCCCAGCAGTGGGACATCGTCCGCGACGGCGTGCTGGTCGGCTACCAGGTCGACCGCAACACCGCCCGGCTCGGCGGGATGGCCCGGTCCAACGGCTGCTCGTTCGCCGACTCGCCGCGGCACGTGCCGGTGCAGCGGATGGCCAACGTGTCGCTGCAGCCGGCCGCCGACGGGCCCGACCTCGCGGGGCTGATCGGCGGGGTCGAGCGCGGCATCTACGTCGTCGGCGACAAGAGCTGGTCGATCGACATGCAGCGCTACAACTTCCAGTTCACCGGCCAGCGCTTCTACCGGATCGAGGGCGGGCGGCTGGCCGGGCAGCTGCGCGACGTCGCCTACCAGGCCACGACGACGGACTTCTGGGGCTCGATGCGCGCCGTCGGCGGCCCCTCCACCTACCGCCTCGGCGGCGCGTTCAACTGCGGCAAGGCCCAGCCCGGGCAGGTCGCGCCGGTCAGCCACGGCTGCCCGGCCGCGCTCTTCGAGGGCGTCACCATCCTCAACACGGTCCAGGAGGGCGGGCGATGAGCCAGCTGACCGCGCAGCAGCTGGTCGAGAAGGCGCTGGCCGCCTCGACCGCCGACGGCTGCGTCGCCTACGTCGTCGAGAGCACCGAGGCCAACCTGCGGTGGGCGTCGAACAGCCTGACGACGAACGGGGCGATGCGCTCGCGCCAGGTCGTCGTCGTGTCGTTCGTCGACGGCGGGGCCGGGATGGCCACCGGCACGGTCGCGCGGACCGGCACGCCCGACGTCGCCGAGCTCGTCGCCGCCAGCGAGCAGGCCGCCCGCGACGCCGGCCCGGCCGAGGACGCGGTGCCGCTGGTGTCGGAGGCCCCGCCGGGCGCGGGGGACTGGGACGCCGACCCGGCCGAGACCTCGATCGAGGTGTTCGCCGAGTTCGCGCCGGCCCTGGGGGAGGCCTTCGGGGCCGCCCGCGACCGCGGCGACCTGCTGTTCGGCTACGCCGAGCACGCCCTGACGACGACCTACGTGGGCACCTCGACCGGCCTGCGGCTGCGCACCGACCAGCCCAGCGGCCGGGTGGAGCTCAACGGCAAGAGCACCGACTTCGCGCGGTCGGTGTGGTCCGGCGTCGGCACCCGGGACTTCCGCGACGTGTCGGTGGCCGACCTCGCCGCCGACGTGGAGCGCAAGCTCGGCTGGTCGCAGCGGCGGGTCGAGCTGCCGGCCGGGCGGTACGAGACGCTGCTGCCGCCGTCGGCCGTGAGCGACCTGATGATCTACGCCTACTGGACGATGGAGGCGCGCGACGCCGACGAGGGCCGCAACGTCTACGCCAGGGCCGGCGGCGGCAACCGGATCGGCGACCGGCTGGCCCAGCTCCCGCTGACGCTGCGCAGCGACCCGCACGCCCCCGGGCTGGAGACGGCGCCGTTCCAGGTGGTGAGCACCTCGTCCGGCTCGGCCAGCGTGTTCGACAACGGGATGGCGACGCCCGCCGTCGACTGGATCCGCGACGGCGTCCTCACCAACCTGATCCGGCCGCGGGCCTGGGCGCTGAAGACGACCGCGCCCGCGGTGGCCGCCGTCGACAACCTGATCCTGGAGCAGCCCGGCGCGACGGCGTCCCTGGAGGACATGGTCGCCGCCACCGACCGCGGGCTGCTGCTGACCACGCTCTGGTACATCCGCGAGGTCGACCCGCAGACGCTGCTGCTCACCGGCCTGACCCGCGACGGCGTGTTCCTCGTCGAGGGCGGCGAGGTGACCGGCGCGGTGAACAACTTCCGGTGGAACGAGTCGCCGGTGGACCTGCTGGCGCGGATCGGCGAGGTCGGGCGCACCGAGCGGACGCTGCCGCGCGAGTGGAACGACTGGTTCACCCGCGCCGCGATGCCCCCGGTGCGCGTGCCGGACTTCAACATGAGCTCGGTCTCCCCGGCCAGCTAGGCGCTGCCGGTTCCCACGAGGTGCCGCTCCTGCGGTGTTCCGCCCGCTCCTGCGGTGCCGGGACACCGCAGGAGCACCGAGGACACCGCAAGAGGCGGGCCCACTGCCGGCGTGCCGCGACCTCGCCCGGCGCCGCGGGGCCCCGGACGGGGACCCGTGGGGCCGCTGTGACGCAAGAGCGAAAAGGAGCGTCCATACCGCACGGCAGCTCCCCCCAAACACGGATCCCGGATATTTTTCCGGCGAACCGCAGACAGCCCCCGAGTCCCCGGGGGCGCGAGGGGAGCACGCCATGACCCGCAACCAGAAGCCCTCCGTGTTCCAGGTGGGCAAGATCTGGGACGACGGCCGCACGATCGTCGTCTCGGGATGGGGCATCGGGCTGTGCGCCTCCGCCTGCTCCTGCCACCGCTCGCCCATGGGCGGGCACCTCGCCATCGACGAGGACCAGGCCGGCGGCACGCTGGGCCTGCGCTGCTTCCGCGAGGACGGCTGCGACTGCTGCGAGCCGTGGACCGCCGACGAGCTGTCCGCCGTCCTGCGCGACCTGCAGCGCGTCGCCGGGCTCGACGCCGAGGAGCCGCTCGCCGGCTGAACCGGCCGCACGCAGACACCCCGCGGGGCGGGCGCCGTTCGGCGCCCGCCC